>JAEZGP010000602.1 GCA_023437285.1 Actinomycetes bacterium
CGCCCGCGCCGGCCGAGATCGTCGCCGAGCCCGAGCCCTTCCGCGTCGAGCCGAGCGCGCCGGAGCCGTTCCGGGCCGAGCCGGAGCCGTTCCGGGCCGAACCGAGCCCGGACCCCTTCCGGGTCGAGCGACCCGCGCCGGAGCCGTACCGAGCCGAGCCGGGCCCGCCGGACCCGTTCCAGGTCGACACGCCCGTCCTGGCGTCCGTGGCCACCGAGCCGCGCGCCGGCGAGTCGGAGCAGTCGCGGCTGTCGTTCATGCGCGACCGCGACGAGCTGCCGGGCTCCGCGAGCCCGTCGGCCAACGGTGGCGACCCGGCCGCCGGCGGACCCGGCGCGATGACCCTCGACGACGGCACCACGTTCCCGCTGGACAGCGACTACCTGGTCGGCCGCGACCCGCGCCAGGACCCCGAGGTGATCGCCGGCGTCGTGAAGTCGCTGCGGGTCGCCGACCCGGACGGCGTCATCTCCCGCCGGCACGCGCGCATCACCGTCGTCGCCGGCCAGGTGCGCGTGTTCGACCTCGGCTCCGCCAACGGCACGTTCATGGAGCTGCCCGGCGACCCCCAGCGCCACCGGCTCACCGCCGGGGAGCCGACCGTGCTCACCCCGGGTGCCCGGGTCATCATGGGCCGCCGCTGGCTGCGCTACGACCCGTGACGCCGCGCGCGTAGCCGTCACGTCCGCCGTGGTTGACCGTCGCGTCGACCACGGCGGTCAGTGCGGCACGGCCAGTTCCCGGCGCAGGATGGTCAGCTGAAGGCTGTGCAGGCCGGGCGCCTCGATGCCCCGCTCGCGCAGCAGCCGCAGCCCGTCGCGGCACACCTGGGCGGCCTCGTCCGTACGGTGCTCGGCGTAGAGCGCGACCGCCAACTGACGGCGCAGCCCCTCGTCGTACGGGTCCTCGGCGACGTGGCCCGCCAGCTCGCCGACCGCCTCGCCGTGGCGGCCCAGCGTGGTCAGCGCCTCGGCGAGCGTACGGCGCGCCGAACGGCGCAGCGCGCCCAACCGCGCGATCTCCGGCAGCGCGAACGGCTGGTCCGCCACGTCCGCGAACGCGGGGCCGCGCCACAGGTCCAGCGCGCCGCGCAGTAACCACACCGCCTGCTCGCGGTCGCCGACCGTACCGGCCAGCAGCGGTCGGGCCTGCGCGTACGCCCGCTCGAAGCGCCGCGCGTCGACCTGCTCGGCGGTCACGTCGAGGCGGTAGCCCACCCCGTGCCCGTTGCCCAGGGTGCTCAGCGGCGCGGCCCCGTACGTGCCGCGCAGCGCGCGCCGCAGGTGCGACACGTGGCTGCGCAGGGTGGCCGGCGCGGCGTCCGGCGCGGCGGCGCCCCACACCATCTCCACCAGCCGCGACGCGGGCACCGTGCGGCCCAGCTCCACGGCCAGGACCGACAGCAGCGCGACCAGCCTCGGGCCGAGCCGGATCCGCCCACCGTCGCGGCAGACCTGCACCGGCCCCAGCACCTCGAGCTCTAGCTCCATGTCCAACACCCTCCCCGTGTCGACGTCGCATGTGCGAGTCAGGTCGATGCCGTTCGGTTGCACCCTTCCACCGATCTTGGACGCTTCTTCCACACCCTCGGCGCCACCGTGTTAGCCGACAGCGGCGCGCCGCTGTCGCGTCACACACCGCCAACACTGCCGAAAGGTGTTACGCATGGGCGCCATCCGAAGCCGCCTGCAGGGCTTCACCGCGGCCGCGCTGTGCCTGGGACTCGTCCTGGGCGCCGCGGCCTGCTCCGCCGAGGACGACAAGCCCGGCGACGGCAAGACCACCGTCACGCTCCAGTGGTTCGGCTCGCCCGGGTTCGACCAGGCGATCAAGGACTTCCAGGCCGCCAACCCGGACATCGTCGTGAAGTCCGAGAACCGCGGCCAGCTGCGCGACTTCCAGCCGCTGCTCGTGCAGTGGCTCGCCACCGGCTCCTCCCAGCTCGGCGATGTGATCATGATGGAGGAGGGCACGCTGCTGGAGTTCCTGCAGGACCCGTCGAAGTGGACGAACCTGCTCGACCTCGGCGCGGGCTCGCTGAAGGACACCTACCTGCCCTACAAGTGGGAGAACGGCTTCACCGCCGACAAGTCCAAGCTCATCGGCCTCGGCACCGACATCGGCGGCCTGGCCATGTGCTACCGCAGTGACCTGTTCGCCAAGGCCAAGCTGCCCACCGACCGCGAGGCGGTGAGCAAGCTCTGGCCGACCTGGGAGGCCTACGCGGAGCAGGGCCGCAAGTTCAAGGCCGCCAACACCGGCGCCACCTGGATCGACTCGGCCACCAGCATCATGCAGCCCTACATCATGCAGAACTCGGACACGTGGTTCTACGACCGGAACAACAACTTCATCCTGGACGCCAACCCGAAGGTGCGCGAGGCCTACAACTTCGGCCTCAAGCTGGCCTCCGAAGGGCTGACCAGCAAGCTCACCCGCTGGACGCCGGACTGGGACGCCGCGTTCAAGAACGCCGCCTTCGCGACCGTACCGTGCGCCGCGTGGGGCACGGGCGTCATCGCCGAACGGGCCGGCGAGGCGGGCAAGGGCAAGTGGGACATCGCCACGATCCCGGGCGGCAGCGGCAACTGGGGCGGTTCGTACCTCGCCATCCCGGAGCAGTCCAAGAACAAGGACGCGGCGTACAAGCTGCTCACCTACCTGACCGGCAAGGACGGGCACCTGGCCGAGTTCAAGGAGAAGGGCGGCATGCCGTCGAGCCTGCCGGCGCTGGAGGACCCCACGTTCGCCAACGCCACCAACGAGTACTTCAGCAACGCGCCGGTCGGCAAGATCTTCGGCGCGAGCGTGAAGACCCTCAAGCCGATCTACCTGGGTCCCAAGCACCAGCAGCTGTGGGAGTCCGTCCTCGAACCGTCGATGCAGGCCGCCGAACGGGGTGACCTCGGCGCCGACGCCGCCTTCACCAAGGCCGTCACGGACGGCAGGAAGCTCGCCACGGGCTGATTCGAAGACGCCGGGCGGCGGGGCCTGTCCTCTCCAGGCTCCGCCGCCCGGCCCGCACACAGT
Organism: Actinomycetes bacterium; assembly: GCA_023437285.1. Taxonomy (GTDB): domain Bacteria; phylum Actinomycetota; class Actinomycetes; order Mycobacteriales; family Micromonosporaceae; genus Luedemannella. The sequence goes on from JAEZGP010000602.1 coordinate 3,031, forward strand.
ATCGACCCTGGTGAAAGGACGCCCCGCCCATGACCGCCCTGACGGGCCCGCCACGCCGTCGCGCCGCGGCCCCGTACCTGTATGTCGCCCCGTTCTTCGTACTGTTCGCCGCGTTCGGCCTCTTCCCACTCATCTACACGGCCTGGGTGTCGCTGCGCGACTGGCGGCTGGTCGGCGGCGACCGCGGCTTCGTCGGCCTGGACAACTACGTCGAGGTCTTCACCGACGCCCGGTTCTTCAACGCCCTGGGCAACACGTTCGGCCTGTTCCTCGTCGCGACCGTGCCGCAGCTGCTCATCGCCCTGTGGCTGGCCAACCTGCTCAACCGGAGGTTGCGGCTGCAGACCGCCTTCCGGATGGGCGTACTGCTGCCCAACATCACCTCGGTCGCGGCCGTGGGCATCGTGTTCGGCTTCATCTTCGCCGACCGGTACGGCCTGGTGAACTGGCTGCTCGACCTGGTCGGCGCGGACCTGGTGGAGTGGCGGGCCAGTCGCGGCACCGCGTGGTTCGCCATCTCGGTCATGGTCGACTGGCGGTGGATCGGCTACAACGCCCTGATCTACCTGGCCGCCATGCAGGCCATCCCGCGCGACATGTACGAGTCGGCCGCGCTGGACGGCGCCTCGCGAGCCCGCCAGTTCTGGCGGCTGACCGTACCGATGATCCAACCGACGATCCTGTTCACGATCATCATCTCGACGATCGGCGGCATGCAGCTGTTCACCGAGCCGCTGCTGTTCAACTACGGCCGTATCGAGGGCGGGCCGCTGGGCGAATACCAGACCATCGCCATGTACATCTACCAGCGCACCTTCCGCGGCAACACCGAATACGGCTACGGGGCCGCGATGTCGTGGTTGCTGTTCGCGATCATCATCGCCTTCGCGCTGCTCAACTTCTATCTGGTACGCCGGACCGTGCGGGGGTCGTCCACGTGAGCACTGTCGTTACGCCCCGTCGTCGCCGGGTCCCGGGCGGGCGCCTGTGGGAGGCGTCCCCGCTGACCTACGTCGGGCTCGTCATCGCCTGCGTGCTGTCGGCGTTCCCGATCGTGTGGTCGTTCATCATCGCCTCGCGCGACAACAGCTCCGTGTACGAGATCCCGCCGCCCCTGCTGCCCGGCGGCCACTTCGTCGACAACGTACGCCGGCTGCTCGCCAACGAGCAGGCCAACTTCCTCATCGGACTGGCCAACTCCCTGATCGTGTCGACCATCGTGACGATCTCGGTGGTGTTCTTCTCCACGCTGGCCGGCTTCGCGTTCGCCAAGCTGAGATTCCGGGGCGCCAACATCCTCCTGCTGATCATCATCGTGACGATGATGGTGCCCACGCAGCTCGGCATCATCCCGCTCTATATGCTCATGATCAAGCTGGGCTGGCTGGGCAGCCTCCAGGCCGTCATCGTGCCGTTCCTCGTGAAGGGCTTCGGCGTGTTCCTCATGCGCCAGTACACCGCCTCGGCCATCAGCGACGAACTCATCGAGGCGGCCCGCGTGGACGGCTGCTCCACGTGGCGCATCTACTGGCAGGTCGTGCTCCCCCTGGTACGCCCGGCGGCAGGCGTGCTGGCCCTGCTCACCTTCATGGAAACCTGGAACGAGTTCCTCTGGCCGTACCTGGTGCTGACCAACAAGACCCCGACCGTCCAGTACTCCCTGAGCGTCCTGGCGGCCGGCAACTACACCACCGACTACGTCCAGATCTTCACGGGTACGGCCCTGGCGGTCGTCCCCCTCCTGCTCGTCTTCCTGGTCTTCGGCCGCCAGATCATCGCAGGCATCATGGAAGGCGCCGTCAAGGGCTGACCCCGCCCGCCCGGCGCCCGCCCACCCCGCGTCCGCCCGTCCCGTACCCGCCCCGCCCCGCCCGCCCTCGCGCGCCCGATCCCGCCGACGTTTGGGCGATTCCGCGTGTTATCCGAGCTCGGGTTACACGCGTAACTGTCCAAACATCGGAGTGGGCGGGGCCGGCGGGGCGGGCGGAGGGCGGGCCGGGCAGGGCGGGCGGGTGGGGACGGCGGGCGGGGACGGCGGTCAGCCCTTGACGGCGCCTT
>JAEZGP010000266.1 GCA_023437285.1 Actinomycetes bacterium
GCGGTTGACAAGTCCACCGTGCCGGCCCGTGAGCCGGGTGCGCCGGTCGCGGACGCGGAGCCGGCCGGGGTCGGGCAGGACGTGGTCGAACCCGCACCCCGGGCCCGAGGGGTGGCCAGGGTCGTCACGGCACACGAGCCCCGGCACACGGCCGGCGACGTACCGCCGGACGGCGTCATCGACCTGGTCGAGCCGGCCGAGCACACCCCCCACGCCGCCGCCCCGCACGCCGCCGCCCCGCATGACCCCGCCGAGGAGCTGCCGCCGCCCGCGGTGGTGGAGCTGGCCGAGCCCACCGAGGCGCCCGTCGAGCCCGACGCGCCGCCCGTCGAGGCCGCCGCGCCGCCCGCCGAGCCGCACACGCCTCAGACGCATACGCCGCCCACCGACCCCGACACGCCGTCCGTCGAGCCGCACACGCCTTCCGTCCAGTCCGACGACGCGGCCGCCCCTGCCGGCGACGAGGCTGACGAGGTGCCGCCGGCGGCCGTGCTGGAACTGGTCGAGCCCACCGAGACGCCCGACGACGAGCCCGTCGACCCGGCGCGGCACCGTGACGCGTCCGGGACCGGCCAGGCGCCGCCCGCCGAGGCGGTCGAGCGTGCCGGGCCGGCCGGGATCGCGCCGGGGCAGCCCGTACCCGGGGCTTCGGGCGTACCCGAACAGGAGGGTGAGGTAACCGCGGCGCTCAGCGACGCGGAGCTGCGCGGCGCCCTGGAGGCGGTCCTGCTCGTCGTGGACGAGCCGGTGGGGGAGTTCATGCTCGCGCAGGTGCTCGAGGAGCCCGTGCAGCGGGTGGTGGATATGCTGGCGCGGCTGCGTCACGAGTACACCGATGCGGGGCGGGGGTTCGAGCTGCGCCAGTCGGCGGGCGGGTGGCGGCTGTACACCCGTACCGAATTCGCGCCGTACGTGGAGCGGTTCGTGCTCGACGGACAGCAGACCCGGCTGACCCAGGCGGCGCTGGAGACCCTCGCGGTGATCGCCTACAAGCAACCGGTGACGCGCTCGCGGGTCTCGGCGGTGCGCGGCGTCAACTGCGACGGCGTGATCAAGACCCTGGTCGGGCGCGGCCTGGTGGAGGAGTGCGGCACCGAACGCGAGAGCGGCGCCCTGCTCTACCAGACGACCCCCCTGTTCCTGGAGAAGCTCGGCATCAACAGCGTCGCCGAGCTGCCGGGGCTGGCCCCCTTCCTGCCCGACAACGTGGATGAGATTGATGCCCACCGATAATACGGATCTGCCCCGACTGCAGAAGGTGCTCGCCGGCGCGGGCGTCGGCTCCCGGCGGGTCTGCGAGGACCTCATCGCCGCCGGCCGGGTCAACGTCAACGGCAAACGCGCCCAACTGGGCGACAAGGTCGACCCCGAGACCGCGGAGATCTACGTCGACGGCGACCGGGTCGTAGCGGACACCAACCTGGTGTACCTGGCCTTCAACAAGCCGCGCGGCGTCGTGTCGACCATGTCCGACGAGAAGGGCCGCCAGTCGGTCGCCGACTTCGTCGAGCGGCTGCCCCAGCGGGTCTACCACGTGGGGCGCCTCGACGCCGACAGCGAGGGCCTGCTGCTGCTCACCAACGACGGCGACCTCGCCAACCGCCTCATGCACCCCTCGTACGGGGTGTCCAAGACGTACCTGGCCGAGGTGTCCGGGACGATCCCGCGCGGGCTGCGCAAGCGCCTCACGCAGGGCGTCGAGCTGGAGGACGGGCCGGCGCGCGCCGACGACTTCCGGGTGGTGGACAGCACGCCCCGTACGGCGCTGGTGGAGATCGTGCTGCACGAGGGGCGAAAGCACATCGTGCGACGCATGCTCGACGAGGTGGGGCACCCGGTGAACCGGCTGGTGCGTACCGCCATCGGCCCCGTGAAGCTGGGCGACCTGCGCGTCGGGCGGTGGCGGCGGCTCACCGCGTCGGAAATCGCCGGCCTGTTCCGGGTCGTGGACTCCTGACCGGCTGATGTGTCCCGGATCGCCCGGGCCGTGCCCGCCTGCGCGGCCCGCCGGACGAACCGGCATGATGGACCTGACACCGGACCGATTTGTCGTGGGGAGTCTTTGGTGGGCGAGGTTGAGCGGCGTGACGCGGCCCCTGTGGTGGCGATCGACGGGCCGTCCGGTTCCGGGAAGTCGACCGTCTCCCGGCGGCTGGCCGCCGAGCTGGGCGCCCAGTACCTGGACACCGGCGCCATGTACCGGGCCGTGACCTGGGCCGTCCTCGACGCCCGCGTCGACCCCGCCGACGCCGACGCGGTCGCCAAGGTGGCCGTGGACGCCGACCTGGTCGTCGGAACGGACCCGGCGTCGCCGCACATCTCGGTCGGTACGGTGGCGGTGGACGGCCCGATCCGCGGTGCGGAGGTGACCGCCGCCGTGTCGGCTGTGGCGTCCGTACCCGCCGTGCGCCAGCTCCTCGTCGCCCGCCAGCGCGACATCATCGCGGCCGCGCGGTCCGCCGCCGGCATCGTCGTGGAGGGCCGCGACATCGGTACGGTCGTCGCGCCGGACGCCGACCTGAAGGTGTACCTGACGGCGTCGGCCGCCGAGCGGGCCCGCCGGCGCAGCACCGAGGTCGCCGCCGACCTCGCCGCCACGGCCGCCGACCTGCAGCGCCGCGACACCATCGACTCCACCCGGGCCGTCGACCCGCTCACCCAGGCCGCCGACGCCGTCGTGCTCGACTCCACCGAACTGGGCATCGACGAGGTCGTCCATCCGCTGCTGGAACTGCTCGGAGTACCCGCGTGAACCGTCGCCGGGAAGCCGCCGGCGGACCGGCCCGCCCCGGCGGCGGCGCCGGACCTCGCCGCGGCCGCGAGGCCCCCGAGGTGGACCTGGCGGACGACTTCGAGGTTCTCGACGGTGGCGACGACTTCGCCGGCGCCGAGCCGGCCGCGGACAGCGCGGCGCCATCCGGCCCGTTGCCGGTCGTCGCGGTTGTCGGACGCCCCAACGTCGGCAAGTCGACGCTGGTCAACCGCATCCTGGGCCGCCGGCAGGCGGTCGTGGAGGACACCCCCGGCGTGACCCGCGACCGGGTCGCCTACGACGCCCAGTGGTCCGGCCGCCGCTTCACCGTCGTCGACACCGGCGGCTGGGAGCCCGACGCCCGCGACCGCGCGGCCGCCATCGCCACCCAGGCCGAGCTGGCCGCCGCGTCCGCCGACGTGGTGCTGCTCGTCGTCGACGCCCGCGTCGGCGCCCTCGACGAGGACGAGGCCGCGGTGCGAATGCTGCGCCGCACCAACAAGCCGGTCATCCTCGTCGCCAACAAGGTCGACAACGACCGCCAGGAGATGGAGATCGCCGGCCTGTGGTCGCTCGGCCTCGGCGAGCCCCACCCGGTCTCCGCCCTGCACGGCCGCGGCTCCGGCGACCTGCTCGACACCCTGCTCGCGGCGCTGCCCCACCTGCCGCCCGTCGGGGACGCGCCGACCGGCGGCCCGCGCCGGGTGGCGCTCGTCGGCCGCCCCATCGTCGGCAAGTCCAGCCTGCTCAACCGCCTCGCCCAGGAGGAACGCGCCGTCGTCGACTCCGTGGCCGGCACGACCGTCGACCCGGTCGACAGCCTGGTGACGGTCGGCGGCGAGACGTGGCTGTTCGTCGACACCGCCGGCCTGCGCAA
>JAEZGP010000650.1 GCA_023437285.1 Actinomycetes bacterium
GATGTGGACCGTGCGGTGGCAGCGGCGCGCGACGAGGCGGCGCCGGAGCGCCGGCTCGCCGGAGAGGTACGGCCCGCCATGGTCACACGGTAGCGGGAAGGCGCACCGATGCCCGGTTCCGACGCGCACTCGCGGCGAGCCGACCGTACGCGGCGGCGGTCAGGGCAGCGTGAGGATGACCGGGCCGTCGGCGGTGACGGCCACGGTGTGCTCGGCGTGGGCGGCGCGGCTGCCGTCGACCGTGACGATCGTCCAGCCGTCGCGGTCGGTGGCGCATCGGCGGCCGCCGCCGGCCATGAGCATCGGCTCGATCGCGATGACGAGACCCTCGACGAGCGGCCGGCCCCGCCCCGGGCGGCCGGTGTTGGGCACGTCGGGTGCCTCGTGCATGGCGGTGCCGATGCCGTGCCCGCCCATTCCGGCCGGCAGGCCGTACCCGGGCAGCTCGGCGACCTGCTGGATGGCGCGGGAGATGTCGCCCATGCGGTTGCCCGGCCGGGCGGCCGCGATGCCGGCGGCCAGGGCCGCCTCGGCGGTGGCCGCGAGGTGCGCCGACGCGTCGTCGATCGCACCGATGGGCACGGTGACGGCGGCGTCGCCGTGGTAGCCGTCGACGTGGGCGCCGCAGTCGATGGACAGCAGGTCGCCCTCGACGAGGACCCGCCGGGTCGGGATGCCGTGGACGATCTGGTCGTTCACCGACAGGCACACCACCCCCGGGTACGGCGTAGGCGCCCAGCTCGGGCGGTACCCGAGGAACGACGGCTTGGCGCCGGCCGCGGCGATCAGCGACGCGGCCAGCTCGTCGAGCTCGGTGAGGCGTACGCCGGGCCGCGCGGCGGCCGACAGGGCCGCGAGCACCTGGGCGACGACCCGACCGGCCTCGCGCATGGCCGCGATCTCCGCGGCCGTCTTCAACGTCACCATGCCGAGTATTTTAATACCAGGATTACAATCGAGGCATGGTGCGTACCCCCCTGACCGCCGAGGAGCGCGAGCGCGGACTGGCGCTCGGCCGCGCGCTGCAACGGGCACGGGGTGCCCGCAGCGCCGCCGAGGTGGCGCTCGCCGCCGGGATCTCCCTGGACACCCTGCGCAAGATCGAGCGAGGGGCCATCGCCACGCCGGCCTTCTTCACCGTCGCCGCGCTGGCCCGCGTACTCGAAATTGATCTTAATGACCTGGCGTGCCTTCTGACCCCGCCCCAGCAGGCCCTGGCCTCGTAAGGGTCGGTTGCGTACGGCACGGAGAAGCGATGAACCGTGGCGGTATGGATGGGTACCACCACGGTTCATCGCTCGATGATCATGCTGCCGGCTAGACCTCGACGACCGTCGGGACGATCATCGGCCGCCGCCGGTAGGTCTCGTTGACCCAGCGGCCGACCGTGCGGCGCACCACCTGCTGGAGCTGGTGCACGTCGGTGATGTTGTCCTCGGCCGCGCGGTTGAGCGCCTCGGTGACCAGCGGCAGGACCGCGTCGAACACCGCCGGGTCCTCCGAGAAGCCCTTCGCCGACACGGTCGGGCCGCCGACCACCTTGCCCGTCACCGAGTCGACCACAACGGTCGCGGAGATGAACCCGCCGTCGCCGAGGATGCGCCGCTCGGTGAGCAGGCTCTCGCCGACGTCGCCCACCGCGAGCCCGTCCACGTACACGTAGCGGCTCTTCACGTGGCCGACGACGGACGCCCTGCCGTCGACGAGGTCGACCACGTCGCCGTCCTCGCAGAGCATGACCCGGTCGGGGTCCACGCCCGCCTCGACGCCCAGCCGGGCGTGCGCGCGCAGGTGGCGCCACTCGCCGTGCACCGGCATGAAGTTGCGCGGCTTGACGACGTTGAGCAGGTAGAGCAGCTCGCCGGCCGGCGAGTGGCCGGACACGTGCACCTTGGCGACGTCCTTGTGCACGACGAACGCGCCGGCGCGCGAGAGTTGGTTGATGACCCGGTAGACCGCGGTCTCGTTGCCGGGGACCAGAGAACTGGCCAGCACGACCGTGTCGCCGGCGCCGACCGAGATGTGGCGGTGGTCGCCCGTGGCCATGCGGCCCAGCGCGCTCATCGGCTCGCCCGGCGGGCCGGGCGACATGAGCACGATCTGGTGCGGCGGCAGGCTGGCCGCGTCGTCGAGGCCGACGATGAGCCCGCCCGGGATGCGCAGCAGGCCCAGGTCGCGGGCGATGCCCATGTTGCGCACCATGGAGCGGCCGATGAAGGCCACCTTGCGGCCGTGGGCGTGCGCGGCCTCCAGGACCTGTTGCACGCGGTGCACGTGGGAGGCGAACGACGCCACGATGATGCGGCCGGTCGCCTTGGCGAAGATGGAGTCGAGCACTGGGCCGATCTCGCGCTCCGGGGTGACGAACCCGGGGATCTCGGCGTTCGTCGAGTCGGACAGCAGCAGCGCCACGCCGTCGGCACCCAGCCGGGCGAAGCCCGCCAGGTCGGTGATCCGCCCGTCGAGGGGCAGTTGGTCCATCTTGAAGTCGCCGGTGTGCAGCACCGTGCCGGCCGGCGTCTTGATGGCGACCGCGAGCGCGTCCGGGATCGAGTGGTTGACCGCGAAGAACTCGCAGGCGAACGGCCCCAACCGCTCCCCCTGCCCCGCGTCGACGGTCAGCGTGTAGGGCTCGATGCGCCGCTCGGCGAGCTTGGCCTCCACCAGCGCGAGGGTGAACCGCGAGCCGACGATCGGGATGTCCGGCTTGTGCGCCAACAGGTACGGCACCGCGCCGATGTGGTCCTCGTGCCCGTGGGTGAGCACGATCGCCTGCACGTCGTCGAGGCGGTCCAGGATCGACGCGAAGTCGGGCAGGATCAGGTCGACGCCGGGCTGGTCGACGTCGGGGAACAGCACCCCGCAGTCGACGATGAGCAGCTTGCCGTCGTACTCGAAGACGGTCATGTTGCGGCCGATGGCGCCCAGGCCGCCCAGCGGGATCACCCGCAGCCCGCCCTTCGGCAGCGGCGGCGGCGCGGCAAGGTCCAGGTGCGTCTCGGTCATGTCGTGGCCCCCCGCTCCAGCGGCAGGCCCGCGGCGGCGCAGTCGGCGCGCAGCTGCTCCAGTTCGGCGTCGGTCGCGTCGACCAGCGGCGAACGCACCGGCCCGGCGGGCAGCCCGATCTCGTTGAGCCCGGCCTTCACGAGGATCGTCCCCGGGGCACGGAAGATGCCGGTGAACAACGGCAGGAGACGCCGGTGCAGGTCAAGCGCCGTCGCCACGTCACCGTCCGCGTAAGCCTCGATCATGAGCTTGGTGAGTACGCCCGTGAAGTGCGTCGACGTGCCCACCACGCCGACGGCGCCGACCGACAGCAGGGGCAGGGTCAGCGAGTCCTCGCCCGAGTAGAACGCGAGGTCGGTGCGCTTGAGCACCCATGACGTGGCGGTCAGGTCGGCCTTGGCGTCCTTCACGGCGACGACGCGGTCGTGCTCGGCCAGGCGGACCAGCGTCTCGGTGGCGATGGGGATGCCGGACCGGTGCGGGATGTCATAGAGCATCACCGGCAGCTCCGTGGCGTCGGCCACGGCGGTGAAGTGCCGCAGCAGGCCCGCCTGCGGGGGCTTGTTGTAGTACGGCGTCACGACGAGCAGCCCGTGCGCGCCGGCCTTCTCCGCCGAGCGGGCCAGCTCGACCGTGTGGTGGGTGTCGTTGGTGCCGACCCCGGCCACGACCTGGGCCCGGTCCCCGACGGCCTCCACGACGACGCGCAGCAGCGCGTCCTTCTCGGCGTCGGTGGTGGTCGGCGCCTCGCCGGCGGTACCGCTGATGATCAGCGTGTCGTTGTGCTGGTTGTCGACGAGGTGGGCGGCCAGCCGCGCGGCGCCGTCGAGATCAAGTGCGCCGTCGTCCCGCATGGGGGTGACCATGGCGGTGATCAGGCGGCCGAAGGGCCGCGGCGCGTCGCTGGCGTGCGTCATGCACATAAACCTAGCGGACCCTCGCCCGCGCTTCAGGGCCGTACCGGCGACTGCGGACGGTCGCCGAGCCACGCCCGCGCGGGCGGGTCGCGACGCATTTGCGGTACGGGCGGCGCCGCACGCTGTTTTGTCCTGAATCAGGCGGGGCCGACGACGGAAACCGCCTGCTCGTGACCCCGCCAACGGCACAACTGTCAGCTCCCGGACAGTTGTGCGATGCGCCGCACCCGCTGATGAGATCGCTCCCCTCAGCGGCGGCGCCGCGCCACGTCAGCCCTCGTGGACGAGCGGGCTGGCCGCGATCTCCGTACCGTCCGGCAACGACGAGATGGTGAAGTCGGCGAAGACGTTGGGCGCCACGCCCTTGAGCTGGCGCAGGCACTCGACGGCCAGCTCGCGGATCTCCACGTCGGCGTGCTCGGTGGCGCGCATCGCGATGAAGTGCCGCCACGCCCGGTAGTTGCCGGTGACCACGATGCGCGTCTCGGTCGCGTTGGGCAGCACGGCCCGCGCGGCCTGGCGGGCCTGCTTGCGACGCAGGGTCGCGTTCTCCACCTCGGCGAAGCGGCTCTCCAGGCCCGCAAGCAGATCGTTGTACGCCTGCACGCTCGCCTCGGTCGCCGCCGTGAACAGCTTGTGCAGCTCCGGATCCTCGGCGATGACGTCCGGCTCGACCATGGCCGCCTGCCGCTCCGGCACGTACCGCTGGGACAGCTGCGAGTACGAGAAGTGGCGGTGGCGGATCAGCTCGTGGGTGAACGAGCGCGAGACGCCCGTGAAATAGAAGGTCACCACGCCGTGCTCCAGCACGGACAGGTGGCCGACCTCGAGGATGTGCGCGAGGTAGCCGGCGTTGGTGGCCGTGGCGGGGTTCGGCTTGGACCACGACTGGTAGCACGCGCGGCCGGCGAACTCGGCGAGCGCCTGCCCGCCGTCCGCGTCGGTCGACCAGGCGACCCCGGGCGGCGGCTGGAAGTGGGTGTACCCGATGAGCGTTACCTGCGGCTGGACCATCTCCGGCATGGCGTCACCCTAACCGGCGCGCCGCACGACGGCGCATGGCACACCGTGACAGCGCGACGGCATCACTTTGGCATTGCAATGACGTCATTAGTGATGTCATGATGGCGCCATGGACCTGACGACGTATCTCGACGGCCTGCGCCGCGACCTGACCGCGGCCGCCGCGCCGGGCGGGCCCGAGG
>JAEZGP010000724.1 GCA_023437285.1 Actinomycetes bacterium
TATGTGTAAAAGACACAGCCGCTCACCGGGCAGCCGCAGCCCCACGGGGGGCAGCCGCGGCCGGCCACGTTGCGGGCGGAGCTGGACTTCGTCCAACGCCACCTGCCGTGACGGCTCAGCGGACGGCGCCGGTCTCCGGGAAGTGGCACGCCGCCTCGGAGCCGTTCTCCTTGACGGTGAGCGGCGGCTCCTGCTCGGCGCACACGTCCTGGGCCTTCCAGCAGCGGGTACGGAACCGGCAGCCGGACGGCGGGTCGATCGGCGTGGGCACGTCACCTTCGAGCCGGATGCGGCCGGTGGCGGCGCCCAGCTTGGTGACGTCGGGTACGGCGGACAGCAGCGCACGCGTGTACGGGTGCGCCGGCCGCTCGTAGATCTGGTCGCGGGTACCGATCTCGACGATCTTGCCGAGGTACATGACGGCGATGCGCTCGCAGAAGTGGCGCACGACGGCCAGGTCGTGGGCGATGAACACGAACGCCAGGTTCAGTTCCCGCTGCAGGTCGCGCAGAAGGTTGATAACCTGGGCCTGGATCGACACGTCCAGCGCCGAGACCGGCTCGTCCGCGACGATCAGCTTCGGCTTGAGGGCGAGCGCGCGGGCGATGCCGATGCGTTGGCGCTGGCCGCCGGAGAACTCGTGCGGGTAGCGGTTGTAGTGCTCGGGGTTGAGGCCGACGAGTTCCAGCAGCTCCTGTACGCGCTTCTTCACGCCGCCGGGCGGCTTGATGCCGTTGACGGTCATCGGCATGGCCACGATGCGGCCGACCGTGTGCCGGGGGTTCAGCGACGAGTACGGGTCCTGAAAGATGATCTGCATGTCCTGGCGCAGGGGCCGCAGCGCGTGGCGGCCCATGTGCGAGATGTCCTTGCCCTCAAATGTGATCTTGCCATCGGTGGGTTCGAGGAGGCGGACGAGCAGCCGTCCCGTGGTTGTCTTGCCGCAGCCGGACTCCCCGACGAGGCCGAGGCTCTCGCCGGGCGCCACGTCGAAGGTCAGCCCGTCGACGGCGCGCACGAACTGCTTGGCGCCGAACATGCCGCCGCGCACCGGGAAGTGCTTGGTCAGGTTCTCCACCCGCAGCAGCGGCTCGGTGCCGGCCTGGCGGCCGGCCGTGGCCTGCTCCGGGATGATCAGGTCGGTCATCGTGCCACTCCCACCGAGGCGATGTCGTTCTCGTACGTCTCCTTGCGCTGCCGCTCGGGCAGGTGGCAGGCGACCGTGTGTCCCGGTTCGTTGGTCAGCGCGAGCGGCAGCAGTTGCGGCACCTCGGTGTCGCAGGGGCCGGGGTCGAGCATCGCGTAGCGGCAGCGCGGGTGGAACGGGCAGCCCGGCGGCACGTTGATGAGGCTGGGCGGGTTGCCCTTGATGGGCAGCAGGTCCTCGTCGGCGTCGCCGTGCAGCGACGGCACGCTGGACAGCAGACCCCAGGTGTACGGGTGCTGCGGGCCGCGCAGCACCTGCTCGGCGGTGCCGAACTCGGCGACGCGGCCGGCGTACATGACGAGCACGTCGTCAGCGACCTGGCTGACCACGCCGAGGTCGTGCGTGATGATGATGATCGCGGAGTTGAACTCGCGCTGGAGGTCCTCCAGCAGGTCGAGGATCTGGGCCTGCACCGTCACGTCCAGCGCCGTGGTGGGCTCGTCCGCGATGAGCAGGTCGGGGTCGTTGATGAGCGACATCGCGATCATCGCGCGTTGGCGCATGCCGCCGGAGAACTCGTGCGGGTACTGGTCGAAGCGCTTGTCGGGCTTCGGGATGCCGACCCGGTCGAGCATCTCGATGGCCCGTTTCTTGGCCTCGGCCTTGGACACCTTGTGGTGGACCCGGTAGGCCTCCACGATCTGGCGCCCGACGGTGTAGAAGGGGTGCAGCGCGGACAGCGGGTCCTGGAAGATCATCGACATGTCGCGGCCGCGCCGGCGGCGCACCTGCTCGTCGCTGAGGGCCAGCAGGTCCTCGCCGCCGAGGAGGATGCTGCCCTCCACCTTGGTCCGCTTGCGGTTGTGCAGGCCCATGATGGACAGGCTCGTGACGCTCTTGCCGGAGCCGGACTCGCCGACGATGCCGAGCGTGCTGCCGCGGGCCACGGAGAACGAGACCCCGTCGACGGCGCGCACGATGCCGTCCTCGGTCGGGAAGCTCACCCGAAGGTCTTTGACCTGCAGGTACGGGTCGGACGTGGTGGTCTGCGGCGCCATGTCAGCTCAACCTCACCCGTGGATCGATAACCGCGTAGAGCATGTCCACGATGACGTTCATGACCACGATGATGACCGCGGCCGCCATGACCGTCGCCATGATGATCGGCAGGTTCTGTTGGAAGACGGCGAGCACCGCGGTGCGGCCGGCGCCCTGCATCGTGAAGGTGGTCTCCGTGATCACCACGCCGCCGAGCTGGGTGCCCAGGTCGAGACCGGCGATGGTGACCAGTGGCGTGACCGCCGCGCGGAACGCGTGCTTGAGGTAGACGCGCTTGATCGGCAGGCCCTTGGCGCGGGCGGTACGGATGTAGTCCTCGGAGAGGGTCTCCAGCATCTGTGCCCTGGCCAGCCGGGCATAGATGGCGGAGTTGATCAGGCCGAGCGTGATCCACGGCAGCAGCATGCCGCCTATCCACCCGGTTATGCTCTCGGCCGGGCTGATGTACTGCGGGCGTGGTAACAGCCCGGTCTTCCAGACCAGCAGGTAGGCCAGCAACAGGCCGAGGAAGTAGATCTGCATCGAGGCGAAGCTGAGCGAGAAGCCCACCGCCGTACGGTCGACGAACGACCCGCGCCGGATCGCCGACAGCATGCCCAGGCCGACGCCGACGACGAGGTACACGGCGGCCGCGCCGAGCACGATGCTGATGGTGACGGGGAAGGCGCGGGCGAGGATCTGCGTGACCGGCTCCCGGGTACGGAAGGACACGCCCAGGCAGGGCGCCGGGCAGTCGATGGCGGTATCACCCGAGCCGATCTCCCGGCCGACGAAAACCCCCCGCATGTAGGCGGCGTACTGGTTGATCGCCGGATCATCCAGGCCGAGGTCCTGAGTGATCCGGGCGTGGGTCGCCGGATCGCACAGCTTGCTGCCGCACATGGTCGCCGCCGGGTCCGCGGGACCCAGGAAGAACAGCGAGAACGCCGCCACCGAGATGGCGAAGAGGGTGAGGACCGCGAGGAGTACACGCCGTACCGCGAACCTGAGCATCTGGACCTTCCATGTTGCCGGCCGGCCCGTCCCGGCCGGCGGTTGTGTCTCGGG
>JAEZGP010000747.1 GCA_023437285.1 Actinomycetes bacterium
TCCAGGAACTCCCACACCAGCTTCCACCGCAACCGGCTGTCAGCCGTCGCGGCGACGTGCCTGGCAAGTGTCGCAAGGCTCATCGGCTGGTACTTCGCCACCGCGTTCTCCGCTCACCGGGCCGGTAGGCTGACGGCCAGTACCGATCGTATCGCGATGCGATCACCAAGATCGGCGCAGGCGCGCCGGTCATTCGGCGTCGTGACCGCAGGCGCGACGTCACTCGAAAGCGTTTACGGCACAGGTCGTGACGCCGAAGACGCGGTTATCGTAGTGCGACGCAGCCGCTGGAATCGGTGGTCAAGCCAGGACATAACGCTATAAGCATGGAATCGGCAGGGGGGTTGGTGGCCGGCACACGAGCGGCATCCACGTTCGGGCTCGACGAGTTCGGCCTCGACGACCGGATGCGCCTTTTTTCGTACGTGACTGCCGAGAACCGCACCGCGTACCTGTGGATCCTCCGGGCTTTCGAGTCCTCGCGTGACAGCTACCACGTGCTGCTGCACACATCAGATGTGACCGCCGCGCTGGCCGGGCTCGCCGCCGACCATCCGGACTGCCCGCGACCGGAGGATCTCGAGCTGCCCCGGCTGCTCGACGCGCTGGTCGAATGGGGCGTACTCGACCGCGCGCAGGACGGGGCGCGGGCGACGACCCTCGCCGAGTACCGCAACCGTCATTCGGTCTACCAGTTCACGGAGGCCGGTTACCGGGCGCATCGGGCGGTGGAGAGCGTGCTGTCGGCAACGCTCGACGACACGAGCCTGTCCCGGCTCATCTTCGCCGACCTGCTGGCGGACCTCAACGCGCTCGCCGAGGCGAACCGGGCCGGTGACGCCGAGGAGGTGTACCGCAAGCTCAACCGTCTTGACCGGGCACTGGCCGACGTCGTGGAACGGGCCGCCCGCTTCTATCACATGCTCGGTGACCTCAGCCGTACGAACGACACCCGCCCTGAGGTCTTCCTCGCGCACAAGGACGCCCTGCTGACCCACCTCCGCGACTTCCACGACGAACTGCAGCGCTACTCCCCCCGCCTGCGGGAGGCGGTCGAGCACGTCGAGGCGACCGGTCTCGACCGGCTCATCGAGGCCGCCGCCGAGGCGGACGATCGAATCTTCCGGACGCCGGCCGAGCGGCTGGCGGACTGGCGGCGCCGCTGGGCCGGGCTCCGCTCCTGGCTGGCTCCCCCGGGCGCCGACCAGGTCAGCGAGGCGGATCGCCTGGCCGCCGCGACGGTCGGCGCCATCGGCGACGTGCTGGCGCTACTGCGGCGGGTCACCGAAACGCGCCGCGGCGGGATCAGCCGCGAGTCGCAGTTGCGGCACCTGGCCGCCTGGTTCACCGGTGTGGGTACCGAGGAGGCCGCTCACGCGCTGTTCGACGCGGCATTCGGGCTGAACGCGCCTCGCCACGTCGCGGTCGCGTACCCGGACCCCGAAACCATCCCGACCCGGCGGTCCTGGTGGGAGGCACCCGCCGTGGAGCTGTCCCGGACGCTGGTGGAGAAGGGACGCGAGCCCGGTACGCGCAACAACCTGCCCGCCAAGCTGGACCGCGCCGTTGCCTCCCGTAGCCGGCTGCGGGAGGCCCAACACGCCGAGGAGCGACGACTCACCGAGGCCGCAGCCAGGCTCACCGGCACCGGATTGGACGAGCAGGTCCTCGACGAGGCCGCCACGGCGCTTCTGCTGCGCCTGCTCGACCGGATCCTCGCCGCCCGCCCGGCCGGCCCGATCCGGGTGCCATTGGTGGCCGCCGCCTTCGGCGTGCGGCTCCAGCTCACGCCCAAGCCGGACACGTTCGCCACGGTGGTCACCACCCACGGCCGGCTGCGCATCGACGGGTACGCCCTTACCGTGACGCCGCAGGAGCCCGCCGCATGAGCGAGCGTGAGCGAGCGAGTCATCGGCTCAGGTTGGTCTCATGGCGGCGCCGGAGCGCAGCGGAGGCGACGGCATGAGCGAGCGTCAGCACCGGTTCGCCGGCGAGATCTCCGACCTGGAACTCGCCGACTATCAACGCGCGGTCCGGCTCGTGCTGCGCAACCCGCTGATCACATCGACCTTTCCCGACGACAAGGCCCTGCCGCGGGTCCGCCGGTTCAGCGCCCAGTTGCGCGAGGACCTCGCCGAGGCATTCGGTTACCGGCTTGAGCTGTACGGGTCGACCGCCCGCCTGGTCCGCGCGAAGGATCTCGTCGACGGCACTCAACCAGCTCGTACCCGAACCGGGCGTCCCTTCGACCGGCAGCGGTACGCGTACCTGACGTTGTGCCTGGCCGCCCTGGGGCGGGCCGGCGTGCAGATCATGCTGAGCGAGCTGGCCGACAACGTGGCCGCCGACGCCCACCGGATCGTGGATCTGGGGTTCGATCCGGACCGGGGCAGCGACCGGCGGGCCTTCGTGGATGCCGTCGGCTGGCTCGAGGAACGGGGTGCCCTTGCCGTCGCCGATGGGTCGGCCGCCTTGTGGGCGAGCGACCCGGGTCGCGGCGAGGCCCTCTACGACATCGCTCGCGATGTGGTCATCGCTCTGTACCGGCCCACGCGGATGATCCAGTCCGTGGCTAGCGTCGCGGACCTGCTCGACCGCAGTATCGCGGCGAGCGGCAACGAGGAGCGGCGGCTGGCTGCTCAGCAGGCCCGACGCGCCGTGGTGGAGCGGCCGGTGGTGTACTTCGCCGAGGTTGACGAGTCGGTCGCCAACCACCTGCGGGGCACCGCGCTCGCCCAGGACCTGCAGCGCCTTGTCGGACTTCCCGTCGAGCGGCGCGCCGAGGGCGTACTCGTCGTTGATCTGACCTCGAGCTTCTCGCTGGAGCGCTTCCCGAGCACGGGGTCTGTCGCGCAGGTGGCGATCCTGTTGGCCGTGCACATGGCAGACCGCGTCGTCGACCCGGACGGGCGGCGGGTGCGAAGGCTGGACGGTCCCAGCGTCGCCGAGCGTCAGGCGGCCGTGGTCGGGCAGGTCGACCTGGGCCTGCCCGCTGGCAGTCGGGTCGAGTGGGACGACGCCGAGGAGGCCGTCGGCGGTCCGGCACCGGAGACGATGAACGAGGACGGGCGACTGCCGTTCATCACGGACAGCTTCCTGCGCGACGGGGTTAACGACATCTTGAAGCGACACGCGACCTCGTTCGGCGCCCAGTGGCATGCCGATCCGGACCTGCTGCGGCGCGAGGCGGTCGCGCTGCTGGAACGCTTCGGCTGCGTCACGGTCGTGCCGGGCGGAGTCCTGGTCCTGCCGCTGGTCGGCCGCTACCGCAACACCGTCGCCGAGACCCGTGCCCGCCAAGCCACACCGAGGTTGTTCTGATGAGCGAGGTCACCAGGTTCGTGCCCAGCCGGGCCGGGATCATCAACCTGTGGGACTACCGCGACGAGGAATTCGTCTTCGTCGACGGGTGGCTGGTGCTGCGGGGCCCCAACGGCTCGGGCAAGACCAAGGCGCTGGAGGTGCTGTTCCCGTTCCTGCTCGACGGGCAGATCAACCCGCGCCGCCTCAACCCGTTCGCCGGCGAGGACCGGACCATGAAGTCCAACCTGCTCTACCGGGGGCAGGACAGTTCCCACGCGTACGTGTGGATGGAGTTCCACAAGCCGGGCACGGACGAGTTCGTCACCATCGGGATTGGATTGCGGGCCCAGAAGTACCAGGACAAGGTGGTACGGCACCATTTCGTCGTCGACGGGCGCGTCGGCGTGGACTTCTCGCTGCTGGACTCCGGTGACCGGCCGCTCAACCGCAAGCAGCTCATCGACTCCCTCGGCGCCGAGCGGGTGATCGACTCCGTGGAGGACTACCGGCACGCCGTCGACGCGCGCCTGTTCGGTCTCGGCCCCGCCCGGTACGACCAGCTCCTCGATCTGGTGCTCACCCTGCGTAAGCCGCAGTTGGCCAAGGACCTCAATCCCGTGGAACTGTCCCGGACGCTGCAGCGCGGGCTGCGGCCGCTCGACGACGACCTGATCGTCGAGGCGGCCCGCTCCTTTGACGACATGGAGGCGGTCGCCCGCACGCTGGAAGGCCTGGTGGCGGCCGACCAGGCGACGACCGCGTTCCTCGCGGTGTACTCCACCTACCTGCGCACCCACGCGCGGGCCGCCGCCGACGCGGTGACGGCACGGCGGGCTGCCGCGGACGCC
>JAEZGP010000765.1 GCA_023437285.1 Actinomycetes bacterium
GCCCACAGGGCCAGGCAGCCGGCCAGGAACGCGGCCTGCGCCGCCACCGGCCACCGGTCGCCGCGCGCGCGTAGCCGGCTGGCGGCCAGTTGATACGCCAGCCCGGCGAGCAACCCGAGGCCCGCGACCACCTCGCCCGCGACGCCGTGGTGCACGGCTCATCCGGCCCGGCGCAGCGGCCAGAGCAGGCCCAGGCCGGCCACGAGCAGGACGACCGCGATCACGTTCCACGTCCAGTCGTACGGCCGCAGGTCCACGTCGTAGCGGATCTGGTGCAGCCGCAGGAGCTTGTGCTGGACCGTCCCGTCGTAGAGCTGGAAGGCGCCGGCGCCGGCCAGCCCACCGCCGGCCAGCGCGCGGGCCGCGAGGCCCCGCCGGCGCACCAGGTCGGCCACCATGACCAGCCCGATCACCATGGCGAAGAAGCTGAACGCGTGGAACAGCCCGTCCGACACCAGGCCGGCGGCGGGCGTGCTCTTGTCGTAGAAGTGGTGCCAGTGCAGCAGTTGGTGGAAGACCACCTCGTCGATGAACGCCGCCGTACCGACGCCGATCAGCGCTCCCGCCGCCACCGATCGACCCTTGGTCGGCACATCGCGCGTCATCGTTCCTCCGTACTCGTCGGGACGGCGCCGGGGGCCCGGCGCCGTGCTGGTCATGGCTGGGCTTTCGGGTGCGGGCCGGCGGCGCTCAGCGGCCGGGCCAGGTCCTCCAGGCTGCGCCGCTCGGCGTTGATGGCCAGGAACCAGGCCACCAGGCCGGCGGCGGCCATGAGCCCCGCGCCGACGCAGAAGGCGACCACCGTGTGGCCCACCTCGCCGCTGCCGACGAGGTTGGCGAACAGCAGCGGGCCGGTGATGCCGCCGACGGCGGTGCCGATCGCGTAGAAGAACGCGATCGCCATGGCCCGGGTCTCCAGCGGGAAGATCTCGCTCACGGTCAGGTACGCCGAGCTGGCCCCGGCCGAGGCGAAGAAGAGCACGACGCACCAGCAGACCGTCATCGTCACCGCGTTGAGGACCCCGAGGCCGAACAGCCAGGCGGTGACGAACAGCAGGACGCCGGACAGCACGTACGTGCCGGAGATCATGACGCGCCGGCCCAGGGTGTCGAAGAGGTGCCCGAGCAGCAGCGGGCCCATCAGGTTGCCCAGCGCGATGGCCGCGAAGTAGTAGCCGGTGTGCCCCGACGGCACGTCGAAGAACGTCTGCAGGATCTGGGCGTAGCCGAACGTGACGGCGTTGTAGAGGAACGCCTGCCCCATGAACAGCGCCAGGCCCAGGACCGCGCGCCGCGGGTACCGCAGGAACAGCGTGCGCGCGATCTCGATGAAGCCCGTCGAGCGGCGCTGGCGGATCCGGACGCTGCCCTCGGCCGGCGGCAGCGACGTGCGGTTCTCGGCCTCCACCTCCCGCTCGATGCCCTCGACCAGCCGCTCGGCGTCGGCGTTGCGACCGTGGATGAACAACCAGCGGGGGCTTTCCGGCACGTGCCGGCGGACCAGCATGATCGCGAAGCCGAGCACGACGCCGAGGCCGAAGGCCACCCGCCAGCCCAGGTCGACCGGCAGTTGGGTGAGCAGCGGCACGGTGATCAGCGCCCCGGCGAACGCACCGAACCAGTACGTGCCGTTGATGACGATGTCGATCCGGCCGCGGAACCGGGCGGGGATCAGCTCGTCGATCGCCGAGTTGATGGCGGCGTACTCCCCGCCGATGCCGAACCCGGTGAGGAATCGGAAGAGGAAGAACCACCAGGCGGCGAACGACAGCGCGGTCATCGCCGTGGCGATGAGGTAGACGGCCAGGGTGATGATGAACAGCTTCTTGCGGCCGAAGCGGTCGGTCAGCCAGCCGAAGAACAGCGCGCCGGAGCAGGCGCCGGCCACGTACAGGGCGCCACCGAAGCCGGTCACCTGCGACTGGGTGATGTCGAGGCCGCTGCCGGGCTCGGCGAGCCGGCCGGAGAGGTTGCCGACGATGGTGACCTCGAGCCCGTCGAGGATCCACACGGTCCCCAGGCCGATGACAATCATCCAGTGCCACCGCGACCACGGAAGTCGGTCCAGGCGTGCCGGCACGTCCGTGGAGATCGTATTCAGTTCGCGAGCCGCCATCGTCGCCTCCCGGCGACACCAGTTCCCCGGACGGCCGGCGTGAAACGGTTCAGTCCCGGGCGGCGCTCACGTGCCCGGCGACCAGCCGCCAACCGAGCTTCGCGTCGTACGTCCAGGTGCGCGTGTAGCGGACCCGCTGCTCGAACGGCTCACCCCCGAGGGTCCCGGCGACCGTGCCGAGAAACCACGTGACGCCGGTGTCGCCGACGACGAGCGCGGTGATCTGCTCCTCGTCCACCCGGGACATCACCTGGTGGCCCGAGCCGTGCGCGTATATCTCGTCGGACTTGCGGTACAGCGCCCCGTCCGGGCCGGTGAAGATCAACCGGTCGTCGATGAGTTCGTTGAGCGTCTTCACGTCGGACGACAGCTGCGCGGCCTGCAATCGCCGCTCCGCCACCCGCAGCGCCACAACCCGCGCCTCCTCGACCACGACGCCTCCCCGCGTACATTGACCGTTAGTCATGTGAGAGTACGCGAAGGCGCTCAGATCATGGCGATAGCCGCGGCCGCTTCGTCGACCAGTTCGCGGGCGAGGTAGCCGGTCCCGCCGAAGCGGGGGGCGAGCCGCCGGCCCGCGACCGCGTGCACGTAGGTTCCCCAGCAGGCCGCCTGGGCGGGGTCGGCGCCGCGGCCCAACAGCCCGGCGACGATGCCGGTGCGGACGTCGCCGCTGCCCGAGGTGCCCAGGCCGGTGTCGCCGTTCTCGTCGCGCCACCGCCGGCCGTCCGGGGCCGCCACGTGGCCGAAGAGCGTGACGACCGCCCGGTACCGGTCGGCCAGGTGCGCCGCCTCCTCGGCGAGGTCCTCGGTGACCTCCCGGCCGAGCAGGTGGCCCGCCTCCGTGCGGTTCGGCGTCAGGACGACGTGTCCGTCGTGGTCGGCCAGCAGCTCGGGCTCCTTGCTCAGGGCGCCGAGGGCGTACGCGTCGAGCACGAGCGGCGTACCTGGCGCGAGCGCGCCGAGCAGCCGGTGCAGCAGCGCGGCCGTCTCGTCGATGTTGTCCAGGCCGGGGCCGATGGCGACGACGTCGGCCTTGCCGGCCAGTTCGAGCAGGGTGTCGGGGACGTCGCCGGCGACCGAGCCACCGTCGGTCTCCGGCAGCCCCACGACCTTCGCCTCGGGTACGGCGATGCTGAGCGCGGGGGCGGTGGTCTCGGCCACGGCGAGTTGGAGCCGGCCCGCGCCGGCCCGCAGCGCGGCCACGCCGGCGAGCAGGACGGCCCCCGGGGTGTAGCGGGAGCCGCCGGCGACGAGCACCGTGCCGCGCGCGTGCTTGTCGCCGCCCGGCTCGGGCAGTGCCCACCCGGCCAGCAGGCGCGGGGTGAGGACCTCCTCGTCAGACGGGTTCGGCATGGACGTCCTCCTGCCTGGTGGGTGGGGCTCCCTCGCGACGCAGGTGGTCGACCGAGTTGAACCGTTCGGGCGTGAGCCGGTCGCCGTCGCGGCGCCAACTGGTGATCGAGGCGTTGGCGATCGTGGTGGCGCGCGTGATCCGCATCAGCTCGGCCTCGGTCAGGCCTTCGACGAGATAACGAGTGAGCAGCACGAGCGCCTCGTGCGCGACGAGCAGCACCCGCCCGCCGGGGTGGTCGGCGCGCAGGTCGCGCAGCAGGCTGCGCAGCCGCAGCACCACGTCGGCCCAGGACTCGCCGCCGGGTGGCCGGTAGTAGAACTTGCCGAGCCGGTGCCGACGCTGGGCCTCGGCGGGCAGCCGGGCCCGCACGCCGTGGTTGGTGAGCAGGTCCAGGATGCCGAGTTCGCGGTCGCGGAGCCGCTCGTCGACGGCGAGTGGGAGGTCCAGGCCGGCGGCGGCGAGTTCGGCGGTCTGCACGGCCCGCGCGTAGGGAGAGACGACGAGGGCGTCGGGTCGCTCGCCGGCGGGGAGCTTGGCCAGCCACTGGCCGAGGGCGGCGGCCTGCTCGCGGCCGGTGGCCGACAGGGGCACGTCCGCGTCGCGCAGTTCGATGTCGATGACCTCGAGGCCGGCCGTCTCGGCGGCCAGGGCGGCGACGTTGGCCGTGCTCTCGCCGTGCCGCACGATGCCCAGCCAGTCCAGCTCCGCCATGCGGCCTCCGTACCCGCGCGGAACCGGAAGCTAACAGCAGCAGTGATTGGAATGATTCTGGATTAGGGGCGTTTGGAGCGTCCGGCGCGGGGTAGTGGTTGCATTATCTAACGTGTGTCCGTCTTGTGACGATTAGCCAGCCCTGCGGCTGGCCATTGTCCGTGTGCCAGGAGGGGTCAATGACGACTGCCGCGGAAGACATTGTCGACAACCTGCTCGCCCAACATCAACAGATCAAGACCCTGTTCGCTCAGGTGGCGGCCGCCGAAGGCCCGCACAAGGAAGAACTGTTCAACGAACTGGTCGCGCTGCTCGCGGTGCACGAAAGCGTCGAGGAGTCGCTCGTGCACCCGCTCGCCGAGGACAAGCTGCCCGACGGCGAGGACGTGGTGCCGCCGCGTCTGGCCGAGGAGCAGGAGGCCAAGGAGGAACTCGCCGCTCTCTACGACCTCGGCGTCGAGCACCCCGACTTCGACCTCCGCCTGGCGGCGCTGCGCGACGCGGTCACCGCCCACGCGGAGGCCGAGGAGGAGCTGGAGTTCTCCCGGCTGCGCGAGGTCATCGACGCCGACCGCCTGACGAAGATGACGTCCTCGATGCGGGCCGTGGCCGCCATGTCGCCCACCCGCCCGCATCCCAACGTTTCGCCCACGGCGCCGGCGAACCTGCTCCTCGGCCCGCCGCTGGCGGTCTTCGACCGGGTCCGCGACGCGCTGCGCAACGCGACCAAGGAGGCGTGATGGCACGCGAGACCGACCCGAAGGACGCCCAGCTGGCCCCCCACCGGATGGACAAGGCCGACGGCGTACTCACCACCGACCAGGCCATCCGGGTCGAGGACACGGACAACACGCTGCGGGTGACGCCGCGCGGGCCGAGCCTGCTGGAGGACTTCCACTTCCGCGAGAAGCTGATGCGCTTCGACCACGAGCGCATCCCGGAGCGGGTGGTGCACGCCCGCGGCTCCGGCGCGCACGGCTACTTCCAGCCGTACGGCGACGCGCTCGCGCCGTACACCACGGCACGGTTCCTGACCGACCCGTCCGTGCAGACGCCGACGTTCGTACGGTTCTCCACCGTGCAGGGCTCGCGCGGCTCCACGGACACCCCGCGCGACGTGCGCGGGTTCGCCACGAAGTTCTACACCGACCAGGGCAACTTCGACCTCGTCGGCAACAACATGCCGGTCTTCTTCATCCAGGACGGCATCAAGTTCCCGGACGTCATCCACGCGGTGAAGCCGGAGCCGCACCACGAGATGCCGCAGGCGGCGTCGGCGCACGACACGTTCTGGGACTTCGTGTCCCTGCAGCCCGAGACCATGCACCACGTCATCTGGCTGATGTCGGACCGGGCCATCCCGCGCAGCTACCGCACGATGCAGGGCTTCGGCGTGAACACGTACCGGCTGGTCAACGCCGAGGGGCAGGCCACGTTCGTGAAGTGGCACTGGACCCCGGTCGCCGGCGTGCACTCCCTGGTCTGGGACGAGGCGCAGAAGATCTCCGGCAAGGACCCGGACTTCAACCGCCGCGACCTGTGGGAGGCCATCGAGGCCGGCAACTTCCCGGAGTACGAGCTGGGCGTCCAGCTCATCCCCGAGGACCAGGAGTTCGCGTTCGAGGGCATCGACCTGCTCGACGACACCAAGCTCATCCCGGAGGAGGTCGTGCCGGTCACGCCGGTGGGGCGGCTGGTGCTCAACCGCAACCCGGACAACTTCTTCGCCGAGACCGAGCAGGTGGCCTTCTGCGTCAGCAACCTGGTGCCGGGGATCGACTTCTCCGACGACCCCATGCTGCTCGCCCGCGCGTTCTCCTACCTCGACACGCAGCTCACCCGGCTGGGCGGCCCCAACTTCGCGCAGATCCCGATCAACCAGCCGGTGGCGCCCGTGACGAACAACCAGCAGGACGGGTTCCACCAGCACCAGATCCCGCTGGGCCAGGCCAACTACACCCCCAACTCGCTCGGCGGCGGCTGCCCGGTCGTGCCCGGCGCGGCCGGGGGCGGGTTCGTGCACTACCCCGAGCGCGTGGAGGGAGTGAAGGCCCGCCGGCGTCCCGAGACGTTCGCCGACCACTACAGCCAGGCCACGCTGTTCTGGAACAGCATGAGCGCGTGGGAGAAGGAACACATCATCGCGGCGTACAAGTTCGAGCTTGGCAAGGTCAACGCCATGCATATCCGTGAGCGGATGGTGGAGCACCTCAACAAGATCGACCACACGCTGGCCGTGTCGGTCGCCGCCGGCATCGGGGTCGCCGCCCCGACGGAGACCCACCCCAACCACGGCCGGGTGTCGCCGGCGCTGAGCCAGGCCGCCATCCCCGGCAGCGCGGGAGCGCAGGGCCGCAAGGTCGCCGTACTCGTCGGCAACGGCGTGGTGGCCGAGAGCCTGCAGACCACCCAGGCGGGCCTGACCGACGCCGGCGCGGTGGTCGAGCTGCTGGCGCCGGTGGACGGCGCGGTCACGACCGCGTCCGGCGAGCTGCTCCCGGTGGACCGGGCCATGAACACGGTCTCGTCGGTGCTCTACGACGCCGTCGTGGTGGCCGACGGGGCGGATGAGCTGGTCAACGACGGGTACGCGGTGCACTTCGTCGCCGAGGCGTACAAGCACTGCAAGCCGCTGGGCGTACTCGGCACGGGCGACCAGGTCGTGCAGGCGGCACGGCTGCCGGTGTTCGAGCCGTCCGACCGGGTCACCGAGCCGGCCAGCAAGCCGATCGCGGCCGCGCTCGACGGCGTACTGTTCGTGGCTCCCGGCGCCGACGCGGACGGTGAGTTCATCGCGGGTCTTGTCGACGCGATCGCCCGGCACCGGCATTACGACCGGCCGGTCGACGGCATCGCGGCGTGAGCGACGGGCCGGGTGGGCGGCTTGCGCCTGCCCGGCCCGAACCGGGGTCAGCCGGCCGGGGCCATCCGGAGCACCGAGAAGCCGAGTTGCTCGACGTGGCGCACCACCTCGGCGATGCGGTGGAAGTCCACCGGCTTGATCATGTAGTCGGTGACGCGGAGCTGGCGGGCCCGCAGGATGTCGCGCTCGGCCAGCGAGCTCGTCAGCACGACCACTGGGATCGCGGCCAGCTCGGGGTCGGCGGCGAGATGCTCCAACAGCTCGCGGCCGTCGATGCCGGGCAGGTTCAGGTCGAGCAGGATCAGGCCCGGCAGTCGCGCGTCGAGGTGCGGCCCGGTCCGGCGCAGGTAGGCCAGCGCGGCGCGGCCGTCGCCGAGCACGACGATGTGGTTGCGCAGCTTGAAGTCCTCGAACGCCTCGCGGGCGAGCAGCACCTCGGCGGGGTCGTCCTCGACCAGAAGAATGTCGATTGGCTCCACTGAGAGCTCCTGGGCCGGTGCGACGGGGGTGGGGCCACAGTGTATGGCATGCGCGGACCGGTATCCGCGCCGTTTGTGGCCCGGGTCACCGCCGGACGGCACGCGCTACCCTCGACATCATGCGCGCGACCGGCGGTTCCCGGACGATCGGCACGGTGTCCGACGTACGGTCGTTGGGCCGGCACGACCACGCGTGTTGGGCGTTTGAGGACCCGGCCGAGTTTCATGCCGCCGCCCATGACTTCCTGCGCGACGGACTTGCCGCCGGGGAGCGAGTGTGCTTCGTGGGCGCCGAACGCGACGTCGAGGCGTGGTTGGCCGCCGAGGGCGTGGGGGAGGCCGTCTCCCGGGGCGCCGCGAGCGCCTGCGTCCTCGACTCGATGTACGCCGCGTTTACCCCCGGCGACCAGCTCGACGTCTACCGGCGCGCGACGCGGGCGGCGGTCGACGCCGGGTACGTGGGCTTCCGCGTCGCCGCGGACGTGACGGAACTGCTCCGCCGACCACGACAGATCGCTACATTTTCCCGGTATGAGCAGATCGTCGACCAGTACATGGCGATCGAGCCGTTCTCCGCGATCTGCGGCTTCCAGCGCGACAGCCTGCCGGCCGCCGACCTTGACCGGCTGATGAGCGTGCATCCGGTCGGCAACGGCGGCGTACCCTTCCGGATCTTCGCCGACGTTGACGGCGGCCTCGCCATCGCCGGTGACCTCGACATGACCAGCAGCGACCTGCTGGCGGACGCGTTCGCCGCGGCCGACCTGCCCGTCGTGGGCGACGAGTTCACGCTCGACGCCACCCGGCTCGCCTTCATCGACCACCGCTCGCTGATCGCCCTGGCCTCCTTCGCCGCCGCTCGCGACGCGCGGTTGGTCCTGCGTACCCGCAAAACGCACCTCGCGCGCCTCCTTGAGCTGCTTGAACTTCGCGACGTGCGGGTAGAGGTAACGCGATGAGAACGGGCTTCGGAGCCGGCCGTACGGGCTACGTCCACGAGGCCGTGTACTACCGCCGCGCAGAGGATCTGCTCGCCGTCGCGGTGCCGTTCCTGCTGGGCGGCGTCGAGGCGGGCGAGCCGGCCGTGGTCGCCCTCGGCGAGAAACATGCCGGACTGGTCCGCGACGCGACCGGCGGCGAGCCCGGCATCACCTACCTGTCGGGCGGTGAGATGTACGCGCGCCCCGCCAGCGCCATCCGGGCCTACCGGGAGATGCTCGCCCGGCAGGTCGCGGCCGGGGCCCGGCAGATCCGCATCATCGGCGAACTGGCGCCGTGGACCTTCGGGCGCACCTGGGACTGGTGGGCCCGGTACGAATCGGCGATAAACCACGCGTACGACGAATTCCCGCTGTGGAGCATGTGCGCCTACCACGCCGAGCAGACGCCCGAGCACGTGCTGCGCGAGGTGGCGCGGACCCACCCGTGGGTCGCGGAGCCCGGCGCGCACCGGCGCAGCGAGACCTACACGCCGCCGGCCGCGTACCTGATGGAGCCCCGACCGCCGGTGGACGATCCGATTCAGCGCGGCCAGCCGATCGTGGAGCTGACCGACCCGTTGCCGATGGACGCGCGCCGGGCGGTCGTGGCCGCGGACCCGGGCACGCTGCGGCCCGGCGCGCTGGACAACCTGGTCGTCGCGGTCAGTGAGGTGGTCACCAACGCGATCCGGCACGGCCGGGCCCCCGTCCGCCTGCGGCTGTGGGCTGGCCCGGACCGGATCGTCGTCACGGTGATCGACCGTGGCCCCGGCCCGAAGGACCCGTACGCTGGCCTGCTGCCCCGCGGCGACGGCGAGCCGGGCGGACTCGGCCTGTGGCTCACCCACCAGTTGTGCGACCACGTCACGCTCGACCGGCGCGACACCGGCTTCGCGATCCGGTTGACGGCGGGCGGCTCCACCGCCGACTAGGGCGCCGTTTGTAGAGAACACGACCCGGGCATGGTCATCAGCGGCCCGCCGGGTACGGTCGGGCCAGTGGCTGTGCGTGGAACGGGTGGTGCAATGGCGTTCGCGGCGACGGTACTCCGTCGGTTCGTGGTCGCCTGCGCCGTCGCGGCCGCCGTGTGGGTGGTCCACGGTCCCATCCTGTCGACGGCGCCGGCCCAGGGACACGGCGCGCAGCCGCACGGCTGGTCGGTCGCGCCGGCCGAGGCCAGCGAGCACCTGGTGACCGACTGCCTCGACCAGGAGCAGCGCCCCGGGCACGGTCACACCCGGGTGACCATGCCGGTCGACCTCGCCGACTCCGTACCGGCCAGCACCCCGGACCTGCCCGTCGTGGGCGAGGTCCGCGACCGGCTCGACAACGCGGCCGGTCGCCCCGCGCCGCGCGTCGAACCGCCGGCGCGGCCCCCCATCGGCATCTTCATCTGCGTCAGTCGAACCTGAGCCGACCGCTCCGGCCCTCGCGGGCCGGTCCGTTGTCGTGCCCGCAGCACGCCCCCGCGTGCCATCGACTCCCGAGGACCCCTGCGTCATGTCAACCGTTGCCGGGCCACGCCCGCACGTTCACTCCGACCGCACCGATCCGCCGCCGGGCCCGCCGGCGTCGGCCCTGTCGCGCCTGCCGAGCCTGACCGGCATGCGCTGGGCGGCGGCCCTGCTCGTGTTCGGCGAGCACATCCTGGAGCAGTACCTGGCGCCGCACTTCGCCGTCTCCCAGACCGTCGAGTCGGGGTCGTGGCGGCTGCTGAAGTTTGCCGGCGCCTGGGGCGTCACGTTCTTCTTCATGCTGTCCGGGTTCGTGCTGGCCTGGTCGGCGCGGTCCAACGACACCAAGCTGGCGTTCTGGCGCCGGCGGCTCGCCAAGATCTATCCCAATCACCTGGTGACGATGCTGGCCGCGGTCGTCCTGGCGGTGAGCGTCGGCATCACGGTGACCCCGGGCCAACTCCTCACGCACCTCACCCTCACCCAGGTGTGGCTGCCCGACAGTCAGGTGCTCTTCGCCCTCAACGGGTTGAGCTGGTCGCTGTGCGCGGAGCTGTTCTTCTATCTGAGCTTCCCGTTCGTCCTGCCACGCCTGCTGCGGCTGTCCACGCGGCAGTTGTGGATCGCCGTGGTGGCGCTGCCGGCCATCGTCATCACCTACCAGGTCGCCATCATGGCGGTGGAGCAGGGCAACCTGCGGTCGTGGCTGACGTACTTCTGGCCGCCGCCGCGCCTGCTTGAGTTCGTCCTCGGCATGACACTGGCCCTGCTGGTGAAGCGCGGCGGGTGGCGAGGGCCGGGGCTGCGGGTCTCCATGACCGCCCTGTGCGTGGCCATGCTGGTGGGCATGTTCCTGCCCGATCCGCTCGGGCGGGCACCTGCCGTGATCATCCCGGTGATGCTGCTGCTGCCGGCGGCCGCCCTCGCGGATGTCAACGGCGCGCGGACCTTGTGGTCGCGCCCGTGGATGGTCTATCTCGGCGAGCTGTCCTTCGCCTTCTACATGGTCCACCTGCTGGTGATCCGGGCCTTGCACGAGCATGGCCTGCTGCCGGAGCGGGTGGACGTGATCGCCGCCGTGGGCGGCACGACGGCCCTGTTCGCGTTGTCCTTCGCCGCGGCCGTGGCGCTCTACCACGGCGTGGAACGGCCGATGATGCGTGTCCTGTCGCCGCGCCGCCAGGCCGGCGGCCGGCGAAGAATGCCGCGGTCCTTCGGGTGGAAGGGACGGTCGGCGGGCGACGGACTGGGCTGACGCGTTGACCGGCGGGTGGGCGCCGCCAGGGCGGCCCCACCCGGTCGTGCGGCGTCGCGAGGTCAGCCCGCACCCGGTCGTGCGGCCTTGCTAGATCAGCCCGCCGGCCTTGACGAGCGCGTACGCGAGCAGCGCGAACGCGGTGGTGGTGAGCACCGCGCGCACCACGTTCCAGCGTGCCCAGAGCCGTTCGTTGAACGCCGCCCGCACGCCGGCGACATCGGCCGTCGCCGGGTCGGCCGCCTTGAGCGCGTTGTTGCGCGGCACGTTGACCGCGACCGTGACGGCGAACACGGCGAGGTAGAGCGCCAGCGCGGCCATCAGCCACGGCACCGGCGGCCGTGCGTCGTCGGCCAGGTGCGCCACGAGGGCCAGGCCCGTCAGGAGCGGGGCGCCGAGGAAGCCGACGACCAGGAAGAGCGGGTTGACGATGGCCCGGTCGAGTGCGGCGAACGCGCGAACGAACGTCGCGTCGTCCACCCGCCGCAGGCCCGGCATGACGGCGTTGGCGTAGATGCCGAACACGCCGGCCATGAGCCCCATCGAGACGGTGGCGGCGAGCAGCGTAACGAGGCGGAGGGTTTGCATCCGGCCATCATGCCGCCTCCCGGGCCCGCGCTCCCCAATGGACGGATCGCGGGCGGTCATTTCCCGGGCGGCCTAGGTATGCCTAGAGACCGGTCGTGGGGGTCGAGGTAGGTAGGGGTGCCGAAGATGCGCATCCGCTGCTGATGGCGGCGGGAGCCGCGCGGCCGAGGATTGACTCATCCGGTCGATCAGACCGGCCCGCTCGGCCAAGGGAGCATGCCATGCAGTACCACCTCGACTTCGTCGCCGCCGTCGCCCGGGACCGTCACGAGACACTCCTCGCTGAGGCCCGGCAGCACCGGCTGTTATCGGCCGCCCGCTCGGCACGGGGCGAGCGGGCGGCACGCCGCCGGGCACGGGGGCGGCCGGCCCTCGCCCCGGCCGGTGACCCGGCCCACCCGAAAACGGCTCAGGAATCGTCGGTGGCCGCCGGTAACCTAGCGGCGTGCGGACTACGCGCGACGGCGCCAGCTCGATGATGATCGGACGCCAGCGCGAGCTGCGCCGACTGGCCCAGCTCGCGCTGGCGCGCCGGCCTGAGATCGCGATCGTGGCCGGTGAGCCCGGCATCGGCAAGACCCGCCTGGTGAGCGAGCTGCTCGACGGCCTGCCGCCGGGCACGGTAACCCTGGTGGGTCACGCGGAGCCGGGCTCGCTGTCGCGGCCCTACGAGGTGCTGCTCGACGCGCTCTACGGCCGCGTCGACGTCGACCCGGACCGGTTGGGGGCGCTCACCGACCCCGGCCGCAGTCCCGTGGAGCGCCTGCAGGTCGGCGTCGACCTGGTCGTCGACGTGATCGCCGACGCCCCCGCCGTGATCGTCTTCGAGGACATCCACTGGATCGACTCGGAGAGCGCCGCGTTGTTCGAGCGCATCGCCGACCTGCCCGCGCCGGTGCTGCTCGTGGGGACGTACCGGCCGGGCGATGTGACCCGCAGGCACCCGGCCGCCGCCATGCTCGCCCACGTCGACCGGGCACACTCGGTCACCCACGTGCGTCTTGAGCGGCTCACCGAGGCGGAGACGGGGGCGCTCGTGGCGGCCGCGACCGGCGGGCCCGCGCCGGCCCGGGCCGTCTTCGCGCTGCACCAGCGCACCGGCGGCAACCCGTTCTTCCTGGAGGAGCTGCTGCGCGGCTGGCAGGGCGGCGACCTGGAAAAGCTGGTCGACCACCCGCTGCCGTGGAACCTCGCCGAGACCCTGCGCCGCCAGTTGGACGACCTGCCGCCCAGCGCGACGGGCATGGTCGAGGCGGCCGCCGTGCTCGGCCACCGCATCCCGTTCGACCTGCTGGCCACCGTGACGAAGGCGACGGAGGACGATCTGATCCGCGTCCTGCGTGACCTTGTCGACCGGGGCGTCCTGGTCGAGACGGGCGAGGACGAGTTCAGCTTCCGCCACGCGCTGGTCCGCGAGGCGATCACCGAGCAGATGCTGGGCCGGCAGCGCCGCCGCCTGCACGAGGCGGCCCTCGACACGCTGCTGGCCGGCGACGGCGCCGGCGACCCGGCCATGGTGGCGCACCACGCGCGCGGCGCCGGCCGGTACGAAGACATGATCAAGGCTGCTCGCGTCGGCGCCGAGGCCTACCTGTCGATCGGCTCGGCCTACCAGGCGCTGCAACTGGCCGAGATGGGCCTCGACGAGGCGTGCAACGACGTCGAGCTGCTCGGCTCGGCGGCCCGCGCCGCGTGGCTGGTCGGCCTGATCGAGGACTCCAACGCGTACGCGCGCAAGTGGGCGAAGTATGCCACCGACGCGCGCGACCGCGCGGGTGCGCTGCATCTGCGGCTGAAGCTCGCGTGGGAACTCGACGAGATCGACGAGATGCGTGCCCTCACGGAGGAGATCAAGGCCACGATCGACGAGCTGCCTCCGGGTTTCGACCAGGCGCTCGCGATGACGGCGGTGGCCCACTCGGCCATGTTGCGCGACGACTTCGAGCAGGCGATGGCCTGGTCGGACCGGGCCGTGGCGGTCGCCGAGGAGCACGACCTGCCGGTCGTGAAGATCGCGGCGCTGGTGGAGAAGGGCTCCGCGATGTGCGAGTGGCCCGCCACCGTGCAGGCCAGCCGCGACCTGCTCATGGGTCTGGTTGACGAGGCGGAGCGGCTTGAGGAGTGGGTGCTCGCGGCCCGCGCCCTCAACTGTGTCGTGCAGAACCTCGCGCCGGCCGACGAAAAGGACAACGCCGCGCTGCTGGAACGCATGCGGGTCAACGCCGAACGGGGCGGGTTCGAGAAGCTCGCCGTCGCCGCCTACTACCAGGGCCGGGCCCGGCTCAAGATGCACGCGGGCGACCTGGCCGGCGCGATCACCGCCCTGCGCGACGGCCGCATCCGTGACCGGGGCTTCGCGCGACCGGGCCGGCGGGCCGACTACCACGCCGTCTTCCTCGCCGGTCTTTACCTTGAGTCCGACGACCTCGACCCGGTCGACGATATCCTCGCCGACCTGCGGTCCCGTCCCCAGATCTGGCCGTCCACGGTGCCGGGCGTGGCGTTTCACCTGGCCTGCCGGCGCGGTGACCTGGCCGCGGCGCAGGTCGAGCTCGACGCGCTGTCCAAGGCCGTGGCGACGCAGTACTGGCGCAGCGGTGCGCAGGCCCACGACCTGGTGTCGGCGGCTCTCGCCGTGGGACTGCCGCTGGCCCGCGTGGACCAACTGGCGGCCGACCTGCTCGACGACAGCGTGTGGGACCACTACCGGTCCATCGTGGCGGCGCAGCTCGCCGAGGCGCACGGCCGGGCGGCGGACGCG
>JAEZGP010000282.1 GCA_023437285.1 Actinomycetes bacterium
GGCCAACCCGCGCCGGCCGTGCCCGTGCTGCTCAAGCGCGCCATCCAACTGCTCGGGCGGGTGCGGTGAGCGCCCCGGAGGCCGACGGTCTCGTCTCGGCGTACGCGGCGCCCGAGGAGTCCGACGCCGAGGCCACCCTGCGGCCCAAGCGCCTGTCCGAGTTCATCGCCCAGCACCGCGTCCGCGAGCAGCTGGAGCTGCTGCTGCACGGTGCCATGCGGCGCGGCTCGCCGCCCGACCACATCCTGCTGTCGGGCTCGCCGGGCCTGGGCAAGACGACCCTCGCCATGATCGTGTCCGCCGAGCTGGGGGTGGGCCTGCGCCTGACCAGCGGCCCGGCCATCGAGCGCTCCGGCGACCTGGCGGCCATCCTCACCAGCCTCAGCCACGGTGACGTGCTCTTCATCGACGAGATCCACCGCATGGCCCGCCCGGCGGAGGAGCTGCTCTACAGTGCCATGGAGGACTTCCGGGTCGACGTGGTGGTCGGCAAGGGCCCCGGCGCGACCGCCATCCCGCTCGACGTCGAGCCGTTCACGCTGGTCGGCGCCACCACGCGGGTGGGCCTGCTCACCGGGCCGATGCGTGACCGGTTCGGGTTCGTCGGCCACCTCGACTTCTACGAGCCGGCCGAGCTGGAGATGCTGCTGCACCGCTCGGCGCGCATCCTGGGCGTACCGGTCACCGCCGAGGGGGCGACCGAGATCGCCGGCCGCTCGCGCGGCACCCCGCGCATCGCCAACCGGCTGCTGCGCCGGGTGCGCGACTTCGCCGAGGTCCGGGCCGACGGGGTGGTGGACGCCACGGTGGCGAAGGCCGCGCTGCGCGTCTACGACGTCGACGATCTCGGCCTCGATCGCCTCGACCGGGCCGTGCTGGTCGCGCTGGTCGACTCGTTCGGGGGCGGGCCGGTGGGCCTGTCGACGCTGGCCGTGGCGGTGGGTGAGCAACCTGACACCGTGGAGGAGGTCTGCGAGCCGTTCCTCGTGCGGGCGGGCCTATTGGCGCGCACGCCGCGGGGCCGCGTCGCCACGGCGGGTGCCTGGCGACATCTCGGCCGTAAGCCACCGGCTACAGTTAGTAGCGGTCCGGCGACGCCTGACCTGTTCTCGGCCGAGCCGTGAGAGTTGTCGCGGTTCCCGGGAAGCTGTGACGCGTGCCGCCTGTGGTGGCGCCGGCCACACCGACTACAGTACGTCGGTCTGGCTATGACATAAGAAACCGACATGGTGGCCGATCGGCCAGTCCGTGCCGGTATGTGACGGAAGGTCAACATGATTGAGGCAGCGGAGGCCCAGGCGGGCAGCGGCCTGTTCCAGTTTCTCCCTCTGATACTGATCGTCGCGGCGGTCTATTTCCTGCTGATCCGCCCGCAGAGCAAGCGCAAGCGCGAGCAGCAGGAGATGCAGTCGTCCATCGGTCCCGGCGACGAGATCGTGACGATCGGCGGACTGTACGGTACGGTGACCGCGATCGATGACGAGACCGTCACACTGGAAATTTCGCCCGGCGTGACGGCCCGGTACGCCCGCGGCGCGATCGCCCGTGTGGTGACCTCTCGAGCCGCCGAAGAGACCCCCGCCGACGAGGCGAACACCGACGCGGCCAAGGTCATCGACGAGAGCTGAGCCCACCCGTCCGCCCTCACGGGCGGGTCCGGGCGGGACATTTCCGCCCCGGGTCCGCACCTTCGGACCCACCGACCGCCACCGGGTGGCCTTGGCTTGCCGGGCCGCCCGGTGATACTGGATAACCGCGCGCCGGCCCAACCTCGGTCGGCGGCGGGAACTCCCCAGGCCGCGTCGTAGCGGCGGCGGGGAGACGTGGACACAGGGAGAACAAGCAGGTGGCACCACCACAAGGGCAGCAGATGCGCCCCTCGCGGTATCTGGCCGTCCTCGCGGCCATCTTCGTCATCCTCGCCTCGCTGGTGTTCTTCGCCGGCGACGGCAGCGTTTCGGAGAGGCTCAAGCCGCGACTCGGACTGGATCTTGTCGGGGGTACCACCGTCACCCTGACCGCCGCGAACCTCGAGGGCGGCGGCGCGCCGAACGCCAACCAGATGGAGGAGGCCCGCCGGATCATCGAGAGCCGGGTCAACGGCCTCGGCGTCGCGGAGGCCGAGGTCATCGTCGAGGGCGACAGCCACATCGTCATCAGCATCCCCGGCGAGAACCGTGACGACGTGAAGCAGGTCGGCACCCCCGCCCAACTGCGCTTCCGCAAGGTCCTCAACGTGGCGGCGGACACGAGTGCCTCCCTGGACGCGACCGCGAGCGCCACGCCGAGCGCCTCGGCCACGCCGCAGGCCTCGGGCAGCGCCTCGGCGTCCGCTACGCCGGAGCCCAGCCCGTCGGCGTCCGCGAGCCCCACCGCCGCCGCCGCGACCCCCAGCCCGACGGAGACGCTCACCGGCACGCTGGCCGAGCGCCGCGCGGCCGTCGTGAAGAAGCTCGGCGACGCGTACAAGGCGGCGGAGGGCATCACCTCGCCCGACCAGGCCGCGAGCGAGGAGATGAAGGCGACGCTCAAGCCGTTCACCACGCTCTCCGCGGACGAGGCCGGCGCGCTGCCGGCCGAGATGCAGTTCAACCTGCCCCAGATCAGCTGCGCGCAGCTCAACAACCGCACGCCGGGCTCGATCGACAAGGCGGACGAGAACGCGGTCGCCTGCGACGAGGTCGGTGGCTACAAGTACTACCTCGACGTGGCGAAGGTGCTCGGCACCGACGTGTCGGACGCCTCGGCCAACATCAACCCGCAGGACGGCAAGTGGCAGGTCGACCTGAAGTTCAAGGGCGAGGGCCAGAACAAGTGGACCGACCTGACCAAGGAGGCCTACAACAACACGGACGCCAAGTGCGCCCAGGGCTCCCTGGACGGGAACGGCCGCTGCGCGGTGGCCGTGGTCCTCGACAACAAGGTGGTCTCCGCCCCGGCCATCCAGGCGGTCATCCCCGGTGACGCGACGATCAGCGGCGGCAGCATCAACCGCGACGGCGCCCGGCTGCTGGCCAACCAGCTGCGCTACGGCGCCCTGCCGCTGACCTTCAAGCCCAGCGAGGCCACCACGATCACGGCCACGCTCGGCGCCGAGTACCTGCGGGCCGGCCTGCTGGCCATGGGCATCGGCATGGCGCTGGTCATCATCTACGCGTTCTTCTACTACCGCCTGCTCGGCTCGGTCATCTTCCTGAGCCTGGTGCTCTCCGCCGCGCTCACCTACGGCGCGTTGATCCTGCTCGGCCGCAGCATCGGCTTCACGGTCACGCTCGCCGGCATAGCGGGCTTCATCGTATCGCTCGGTGTGGCCGCGGACTCGTTCGTCATCTACTTCGAACGACTCAAAGACGAGATCCGCGAGGGTCGCAGTCCGCGCAGCGCGGTCGGCCGGGCCTGGATCCGGGCACGACGCACGATCATCACGGCGAACATGGTGACGATCCTGGCCGCCGTGACCCTGTACACCTTCGGCGTCGGCTCGGTGAAGGGCTTCGCCTTCGCCC
Organism: Actinomycetes bacterium; assembly: GCA_023437285.1. Taxonomy (GTDB): domain Bacteria; phylum Actinomycetota; class Actinomycetes; order Mycobacteriales; family Micromonosporaceae; genus Luedemannella. Next base: position 3,507 of record JAEZGP010000282.1, read on the forward strand.
TCGGTGTCGCCACCGCACTGGACCTACTGATCGTGTTCCTCTTCCGGCACCCGATCATGACCATGCTCGCCCGTACCCCGGCGTTCCTGTCGCCGCGGGTCAGTGGCCTGGGCCGCGTGCTGCACCACGCGGACCAGCCTCCGGCGACCCCCACGACGCGTGTGAAGGAGGCGTGAGATGAGCAATCTCGCGACCCGCCTCTACAACGGTGAGGCCGGCATCGATGTCGTCGGCCGCCGCAAGATCTGGTACAGCATCGCCGCCGTCATCGTGGTGGTCGCCGCGCTGAGCTTCGCCTTCAAGGGCTTCAAGCTCGGGGTCGACTTCGAGGGCGGCAACAGCTTCCAGGTGCCGGTCTCGGTCGGCACCCTCGAGGAGGCCCGCGGCGCCGTCGCGGACGCTGGCGCGGAGGTCGTCACCGCCCAGCAGGTCGGCACCGGCGCCAACGCCACCTACCTGATCAAGACTGCCGACCTGGAGGCCGACAAGGCGCTGCAGGTCAAGGAGGCCATCGCCGCCGACCTCGGGCTCACCCCCGAACAGGTCAGCGACAACCGGGTGAGCGCCTCGTGGGGCGCGCAGATCCTCCGGCAGGCGCTCATCGGCGTCCTGATCTTCCTGGTCCTCGTGGTCGTCTATCTCATCGCGGTGTTCCGCGAGTGGCGTATGGCGTTCGCCGCCATCGCCGCGCTGGTGCAGAACCTGCTCCTGACGGCCGCGATCTACATCCTGACCGGGTTCGAGGTGAGTCCGTCCACGGTCATCGGCTTCCTGACGATCCTCGGTTTCGCGCTCTACGACGTCGTCGTCGTGTTCGACAAGGTGCGCGAGAACACCCGGGGCATCACCGGCAAGCCCGACCAGACCTACGGCGAGGCGGCCAACCTGGCCGTCAACCAGACCATGATGCGTTCCATCAACACCGCCGTCGTGGCCCTGCTGCCCGTGGGCGGTCTGCTCTTCATCGGCGCGGGCCTGCTCAAGGCCGGCACCCTGAAGGACCTGGGCCTGGTGCTGTTCGTCGGTATGCTCGTCGCCGTCTACTCGTCGATCTTCTTCGCGACGCCCGTGCTGGTCGACCTCAAGGAGCGCGAGCCGCGCTTCAAGGCGCACAAGCAGCGGGTACTGGCCCGACGCGCGGCCGGCACGTCCGCCAAGCCGGCTGTGGCGAAGACTCCCGCCAAGGCGGCCAAG
>JAEZGP010000772.1 GCA_023437285.1 Actinomycetes bacterium
AGGCGGTGCCCCAGCTGTAGGTCTGCTTGCGGAGCTTGAGGTAGACGAAGGCCTCGGTGGCCGTGACGCCCTCGACGGAGCGCACCTGCTGCAGGATCTCCAGCAGGTGGTCGTCGTTGCGGCACACCGCCTCGGTGAGCAGGTCGAACGACCCTGCCGTGATCACGACGTAGTCGACGTCGGCGAGTTCGGCGAGCCGGTCGGCGATACGTTCGAGGTCGCCGGACGTCCGGATGCCGATCATCGCCTGTCGCGGGAAGCCCAACTGCAGGGGGTCGGTGACAGCGACGATCTGCATGATGCCCGCGTCGAGCATGCGCTGTACCCGCTGCCGGACCGCCGCCTCCGACAGCCCCACAGCCTTGCCGATCGTCGCGTACGGCCGTCGCCCGTCCTCCTGCAACTGCTCGATGATCTGCTTGGCGACGTCGTCGAGCAGTGGGTTCGCCCCGTCGCGTCCCGCGTGCCGCGCATGGTCCCGCCCGCCGCCGCGGCGCTGCCCGATCAGATCGCCCCCACGCGGCTCAGCGGCCTGCGCCCCCTCGGCTTGCGGCCCCTCGGCTTGCAGCTCAACGATTTGCAGCTCAACGATTTGTGGCTCAACGATTTGTGGCTCTGCGGCCTGCGGCTCCACGATCCGTGGCTCCGCGGCCCGTGGCTCAGCGACCGGCGGCTTAGCGGCTAGCGGATCCGCGGCTAGCGGCTCCGCTGATCCCAGCTGTGCTGATCCCGGTTCTGCTGATTCCGGTTCTGCTGCTCGCGGCTCGGGTGTGCGCGGTTGTGGCATGCATAGCTCCCTGACTCGTTACGTGCTTGTTTCCTGACCGTTACGTCAGGCTTTCTGGTCGGCGCGAACGATGTCGTTTAGGACGGACCAACGCCGAGAGTCTCGCGTATTTCGTCGCCAGCCGCTACAACCGCAACGGAATCCCTTGTGACGGGAGGCTTGGTCTGCCAAGATCGGTGCTCACCTGCACGGATGCAGGATTGGTGACCATTGCTAGCTCGCCCGACCCCCCCGTAGGAGCACGCTATGCGCCCTTTCCCTCGCAAGCCGCTTTCGCCGGAGGCGGCCGCCGTGCTGTCCGCCTTCTCGGGTTCCGCTTTGTCAAGAACCGCCCTATCTCGCCGTACCCTGATGCGCGGTGCCGCCGCGACCGGCGCGCTGGCCGCCCTGGGTACCTCGCTCGCCGCGTGTGGCACCAAAGGCACCAAGCAGACGGAGGCCTCCTGTGTCAGCGAGGACAGGTCCGCGACCGAGAAGATGCTGGCGTTCTCCAACTGGCCGTTGTACATCGACGTTGATGATAAGGATGAGTCTAAGCGTCCGACGCTGCTCGCCTTCGAGAACGAGACCGGAATCAAGGTTTCCTACACGGAGGACATCAACGACAACAACGAGTTCTTCGGAAAGATCAACAAGCAGTTGGGTGATTGTCAGGCGATCGACCGCGACATCATCACGATGACCGACTGGATGGCCGGCAAGCTCGTGCGCCTCGGCTGGATGCAGAAGCTCGACAAGGCCAACCTCCCCAATGTCACGGCCAATCTCGCGGCGGCCTTCAAGGGCCCGGGCTGGGACCCGCAGAACGACTACAGCGTCGTCTGGCAGGCCGGGCTGACCGGCGTCGCCTACAACGCGAAGGTCGCCAAGGAGGTCAAGACCATCAACGAGCTGCTCACCCGCCCGGATCTCAAGGGCAAGGTGACCATGCTCAGCGAGATGCAGGACACCATGGCGCTCATGCTGCTGGCCAACGGCAACGACCCGGCCAACTTCACCGAGGCGCAGTTCGACGCGGCGTTGACCAAGCTCGACACGGCCGTCAAATCGGGCCAGATCCGCAAGTTCACCGGCAACGACTACGCCCAGGACCTCGATAAGGGCGACATCGCGGCGTGCATCGCCTGGTCGGGCGACGTCATCCAGTTGGGCTTCGAGAACGAGAACGTGAAGTGGGTCAACCCCGAGGAGGGCCTGACCTACTTCACGGACAACATGATGGTGCCGAACAAGGCGACGCATAAGGCGAACGCCGAGAAGCTCATGAACTACTACTACGACCCGAAGGTCGCCGCGGAGCTTGCCGCCTGGGTCAACTACATCTGCCCGGTCGAGGGCGCCAAGGCCGAAATGGCGAAGATCGACAAGGAACTCGCCGACAACCCGCTGATCTTCCCGGACGCCACTGACCTGGCGAAGGCCAAGGACTTCCAGAGCCTCACGGACGCCGAGGAAAAGGCGTACCAGGAGAAGTTCCAGAAGGTCATCGGGGCGTAGGCGGATGAGCGACCTGCATCTGGCCAACGTCACGAAGAAGTTCGGCGCGTTCACCGCGGTCGACGACCTCACGCTGACCGTGCCGCAGGGGTCGTTCTTCGCGCTTCTCGGCCCGTCCGGCTGCGGCAAGACGACCACCCTGCGCATGGTCGCCGGCCTCGAGGAGCCCACTTCCGGCAAGGTGCTGCTCGGCGACGTGGACATCGCCCACAAGCGCCCCTACCAGCGCCCCGTCAACACGGTCTTCCAGAGCTACGCGCTCTTCCCGCACCTGAACATCTTCGACAACGTGGCGTTCGGCCTCCGCCGGCGCGGCGTGAAGAACCTCAAGCCGCAGGTCGAGGAGATGCTGGAACTGGTACAGCTCGGCGGCTTCGGTGCCCGCCGGCCCGCGCAGCTCTCCGGCGGCCAGCAGCAACGCGTCGCCTTGGCCCGCGCGTTGATCAACCGCCCGCAGGTGCTGCTGCTCGACGAGCCCCTCGGCGCGCTCGACCTCAAGCTGCGCCGCCAGATGCAGATCGAGCTCAAGCGCATCCAGACCGAGGTCGGCATCACGTTCCTGCACGTCACGCACGACCAGGAGGAGGCCATGTGGATGGCCGACACCGTCGCCGTGATGAACGCGGGCCGCATCGAGCAGCTCGGCGCCCCCGCCGACATGTACGAGTTCCCGGCCACCGCCTACGTCGCCAACTTCCTCGGCCAGTCCAACCTGCTGTCCGCGACGGTGACGGGCCGCGCGGGCGACGACCTCACCCTCGATGTGGCAGGCACGCGCTTCCCGGCCCCCGCGGGCCGCGCGAGGTCCGAGCAGGGCAATGTCTTTTTAGGGGTACGCCCAGAAAAGGTGCAGTTGGCACCCGCCGGGACGGAGTTGCCATCCGGGCATGTGGGCATCGAGTCGGTCGTCACCGACACCTGCTACGCCGGCGTGAGCACCGAGTACCTGCTGCGCACCCCGTGGGGCCAGCAACTGTCGGCGTTCTCGGCCAACGCCCAGCCCGGCGGCCCCCTGACGCCCAACACTCCCGTGGTCGCCTACTGGCATCCGTCGCACTCGTTCGTCCTGGACCGACCGACCGACCCGGCCGATCAG
>JAEZGP010000038.1 GCA_023437285.1 Actinomycetes bacterium
CCACTACGACCTGTCCCACTCCCCCGCCGAGAGCGCGGTCGCCGCGGTCCTGCTCGTCTGGAACGGCACACACCTGGCCACCGACATGGACGGTTCCCTGGTACGCGCGCTCGGGTCGCCGGACACCAGACACGTCGCCGTGCCCAGACCACGCGACGAGTTCGCGCTGGAGCCCCAGTGATCGACCCCGCCCGCGATCCGGCCTGGGCACGCCTGCTGAGCGCGGCCAGACGCAGCCTCGAACGCAACGGCGGATCGCTGGACACCGCCGTGTCGCTCAGCGACCCCAACGACGCCGAACGTCACCTGATCATCGGCATCACCGGAGTGCACCGGGCGCCGGCCGTACGCCGCCTGACGGTGCGCCTCACCGAGGTCGACACGTACCTGCGACAGGCTCACGGCCGCAACCTGGTCGAGGCACTCGGCGGCACGCTACGTGACCGGCTCGCCGAGCGGCGGGCGGAGACCGCAGCCCGGTCGGACATCGTGGCGGGCGTCTCCACCAGCGTTCACGCCGGCACGGAGTGGTTCGAACGGTGGCTGGCCGCACTCCAGCGCGACGGAACGGTGACCCGGCTGCTGCGCGCCGGTCGGGACCTGCGGCCCGCGGTGCGGGTCCTCGACGCGTTGCCCGCCGACGACGAGCCCGTACCGGTGTTCGCCGAACGCCTGCTCGGGGATACCAAGGCGCTGGCCGAGCCGACGCTGCGGACGCTGCTCATCCGGGCGATCATGGCGGGGCAGGGCCTCGATCCCCCGGCCAACGCCGAAGACGAGCGCGACCTGTGGGAGACCGTCGGGCTCGTTCCCGACGATCTCGCCAGCCAGGTACTGGTGCTCAACCTCCCGGCGCGGGGCGGGCTGGTCGGCTCCTGGCTGACCGAGGCCGCGGCCGCTGGCGTGCCGTTGCGGGTGACATTGCACCAGTTACGGCTCCACGCACTGGAGGTGCACCCGGCGCGGATCTTTATCACGGAGAACCCGGCTGTTCTGCGCGCCGCGTGCCGGCTCGGGTCCGCCGCTCCCGCGATGATCTGCACGGAGGGCGTACCGTCCGCGGCCGCGCACCGGCTCCTCGGCCAGGCAACGCACGCGACGCTATGGTGGCGCAACGACTTCGACTGGGCCGGCGTACGCATGACCGGTGCGGCACTGGCGCGCTACCCCAACGCGGTGCCCTGGCGCATGGGGGTCGCCGACTACGAGTCGCTGGCCGGCACGGGCCAACCGTTGCTCGGCTCACCGGCACCCACGCCGTGGGAACCTGAACTGTCAGCGCGGATGACAGCGACGGGCCGCTCGGTGATGGAGGAGCGGCTACTCGCCACCCTGCTCACCGATCTGACATCTGTCTCGATGTGAGTCTGGTATATGAATGATCGCTGCTAAGTCGGACCAGGCTTCCCGGTCTGCCTGTTGTCGGAGGCATTGAGCCGTCGCGGCGGTTTGGTGCCAGGCACGACGTCAAGGCCGAGATGTTCCTTGATCAGATGCTTGAGTTCAGCACCGTTGATGAGCGTGATCCGGTTGCGCTGCGCGAACTGCTCACTCGTACGGCTGAACCACGAGGTGGTGACGAGGACGCCGGTGGTCGCGTTGTGATCTGTCATGACACCGGTCAGCGCGTGCACCGCGTCGAGACCGACCAGGCCCGTCCACCGTTTGGCCTGGATAAGGCACACCCCGCCGAAGAAGAGATTCTTGCTAGTAGCGACCGCGTCGACGCCGCCGTCCTTCGACGGCACCGTGCGCCAGGCCTCCGCACCCATTGCCACGAAGAGGTCCTTGACCAGGACCTCGAACTCCGTCGGCGTCAACTTGAGCAGATTGCGTCGGTAGTCGAGGCTGGCGAGTTCGTCCGTCTCATCAACAAATCGGAACCTTTTGAGATCAAAGTCGATGAACGGCTCGACCGCCTCCATGTCGAACGGATTGGGCGACACGAGGGCGTTGAGGTGCTTCAGGCACGCCGCCGGCTCCACATCGGCCAGAACGAGTTCGGCAAACGCTGACCGTTCAGCCTCCACGCTCACCAGGTGCGGACGCGCTCGCCGACCGGTCGCCCGGTCGATCGTGTCGACCCGACCGTTAAACACCACTGCTTCGACGACCGCAGGCGGGGTGGCATGAAAGATCTCGTGCAACGTCCGAAGCGTCACGCATGCGATCAGGCGCGCGTAACGCTGCCGAATCTCGGTGACGGCGCGGGCGACGGGATCGATGGCGTCGCGGGTCTTCACGTAGCGGTACTCGCGGACGCTTGGCACCACCCCCTGCGGGGGCAACTCGAACTCCACCACGACGTCCCGGTTTTCCGGTCGGTACGCGACCTGCCATCGCCGCGGAAACGACTCCGGGTACCGGGAGGATTTCAGCACCTGGTCGACGAACCACTCGACCGCGCCCGCCTCACCTTCGGCCACCGCCTGCCCGAGGGCGTCGAGTTTCCTGTTGTGAGCCGCGGCAGATGCCTCAGCCGCCTCCGTCTGTCGACGATGTTGGGCCTTCGCGTCGTGTAGTGCACGTTCTCGCTGTCGTTCCACACGATGGAACTCAGCGACATCGCGCTCGTACCGCGCTCGTGCGGCTGCGGCCTCTTCCCGGTACCGAGACATGCCACCGAGAAGCCGTTCAAGTCCGCGCGGCTCAGCGGGAAGGTAGTCCTGCGGATCCGGCGAAGGCCTGGCGGTGGCCAACTTGCCTGGCTGGAACGGCATGGGTTTCGGCTGAACCTTGAGGCTGTCGAGGGTGACGGCCGGCCGTCGCAACGCATTCAGCAGAAGACAGTCAAGAGTCCTGATCTCTTCCGCGATCGCGGCAGTCCTCATCTCTGCAGAACGTTGCTGCCTGGCAACATGTTCAGCCAGCCGCGCCTTCTCCTGCTCCTTGGCGCGCCGCTCCGCTTCCCGCCGCTTAGCCGCCACTTGCCTATCCCAGGCCGACTGACCGCCGTATGCCATGCCACACTCCCGTTCGATACGGAAACGAGCACCAATGAACACCGTAAGTGAGTACTGGGTTCGAGAGAACACTGTGCTCGACACGTGGGACCGTTACGTCGGCGCCTCGGTCAGCCGGCGCGTTCGCAGACACCCGGCTCGATGAGCCGGTGGACCGTTTCCAGGCCACCACGCACCTTGATCCCGTTGAGATGGTCGCGGGCCTCCGAATCGGTCGAGTAGATCTGCCTCAGCCAGATCGACGTTCTATGGCCAGTCAATCGGCAGCATTCGCGGCCAACGAAGGGCAACACGCCGATGGATCCTTCCTACCTATCCAGAAGGAGCATCGGAGTCTCCATGTCGCCGCGACGGCTACGCCGGCCAACGTGTGGCGCCGACCAGTGGGCCATTGCAGTAATGCGTACGTGCCGGGAGTTTTACCGGTTCGGGTGGCGCACATAGTTTGTTGATCGACTAGCCTAGGACAATTGCCCGGATATGCCCGAACGGTGTGCCGGGAAAATCCCCGTACGAGATGGAAAGTGGTATGCAGGCGGCACGCGCTGGTAACCGCACATCCCCGGCGCCCGGGATCCTCGCAGCTACACGCGGCTATCACCCGCTGGCAACGGATGCCTCGGCGATGCTTGCCACCGGGCTCTTCACCGAGGTGCTCGCGGTGGGGACCGACGTGCCGGACCCGGCTGGCGCCGTCCAGCACATTCGGCAGATGGTGGAACCCGAGGTCAACCTGCCCGAAGGCGTCTACTGGTTCAACAGTCCGGACACGGCTGCGTTGCTCGTCGTTACGAAGGGTTCCGTTCCTGGACCTGCTGTACAGGAACCGATCGATGAGGTTGCCGCCGAGTCGCCTATCGCCTCTGCTCGGGCGTGGTTCGAGCACCTGTGGGACGTTGCGAGCGACGTGCCGCTGCCGCAATTCGCTACGACTGACGAGGTGATCACCCGGTCCGGCCAGGACGCAATGGTCAAGTCGCGCCAGTTTGGCCACGGCCGCTGGACGTACCAAATATTCGTTGGCGGTCGCACGCAGCGCGTTGACGAGGACGCATTGGCGGCCCGACCGGGGATCGACGCGCCTGAGGAGTGGGTGCGGAGTGAGCCGGCCCCGGCCGAATGGCTGGCCGCCACTCTGACCAGGGCAAAGCTCGAGAAACAATTCACCGACACCGTCTTCAGCTTCCGGGCGACGCGCACCATCTTTCGGCCCTATCAGTTCAAGCCAGTCCTGAAGCTGCTGAACACCGGGGCACTCCGCCTGCTGGTCGCGGACGAGGTGGGTCTCGGCAAGACTATTGAGGCAGGCCTGCTGTGGACGGAGCTTGATGCGCGAAAGAGCGCCGACCGAGTGCTCGTGGTGTGCCCGTCGGCCCTGGTGGCGAAGTGGCAGTACGAGATGCAGGAAAGGTTCGGATTTGAGCTGGCCGAGCTCACGTCTGCAGGGCTGGCGGACTTCAAGGCGCGGCTAGAGTCCGACCGGTTGCCAAAGCGGGCAGCCTGGATCTGTTCGGTTGAACGGCTTCGCGCCTGGCGAGGACTGGCTGACGTTGAGCAGATGGGCCTGCAGCTCGACCTTGTCATCGTGGACGAGGCACACGTCTTTCGCAACAGCAACACAAAGAGCCACGCCCTAGGCGAACTGCTGTCCCGCTGGACCGACGCGTTGGTGTTCCTCTCCGCGACCCCAGTTAACCTCCGCAACAACGATTTGTTCAACCTCCTCGAACTGCTGGTGCCGGGCGAATTTCAGGATCTCGAGGACTTGCAGCAGCGCATCGAGCCGAACCGCGTTCTTAATCGGATTACCGGCTCGCTGCTCGACCCAAGCATCGCCAACGTCGCGAGGCGCCACTGGCTCGAAGACCTAGCAGGCAGCGTCTTCGGAAAAGTAATCATGCTGCGACCCGACTTCGCCCTGCTGCGCACGATTCTGGATAAGTCCGAACTGACGCCGGCAGACGTCGTCAACGTCAAGCGTATCTGCAGCGAGCTCAGTGGACTGTCTGCTCAGGTGACCCGGACTCGCAAGGTCGAAGTGCATGAGAACAAGGCCGTTCGCGAGCCTCGACCTATCGAGGTGTTTTGGACCGACCGCGAGCGCTCCTTCTACAACGCCTATCTACAGTGGTGCCGCGACCGTGCTGCAGTCAAGGACACTCCCCTGCACTTCGGCATGCAAATGCCGCTGCGCCTGGCGGGTAGCTGCCTGCCCGAGGCCGCAGACTACGTGCGTGCGTGGTCGGAGTCGGTCAGCGTGCGCAGCGAGGTGGACGCAGCGACGGAAGCCCCACCTACAGTGCAAAGGCCGGACGTGCCGCCGCCGGCGCGTCTTCGCGCGCTCGCTGAAGACATAGACG
>JAEZGP010000049.1 GCA_023437285.1 Actinomycetes bacterium
CAGCAGGGGCACGTGCAGGCGCCCGGCCGGGTCGGTGACCTCGAAGATGATCACGATCTCCGGGAAGAATGTCGCCGGGCCGGGCCGGGCCGCCACGTCGAAGATCATCCGGTGCCGGCCGGGCGGCACGGGATCGTCGACCAGGCGCAGCCGCCCGTCGGCGTCGGTGACCCCCTCGCCCACCGGTTCCCAACCGGCCCCGGCGAGCCGCTCCAGGCGCACGCCGATGCCCGCCGCCGGGACCCCTTCGGCCGTGTCCAGAATATGCGTAGAAATGCTCATTTAGTCCCAACCACCTTGGTCCCCGTCGCGCGCCGGGTGGTCATTCGACCAGCCTCTCCAGCCGGAGCCGGACGATCTTGGCCAGTTCCTCGCGGACCACCTGCCGCTCGGTCTGCTCGTCGTGCTCCAGCCGGGCCCGGGCCGCCGCCAGCATCTCCTCCGGCGTCCGACCCGACGCGAAGATCAGAAAAACGTGCCCGAACCGCTCCTCATAGGCCACGTTCGCCTCACGCAGCGCGGCCGCCTGCGGCGCGTCGGCCGCGTTTCCCTGCTCCCGGCGCGACCACACCGCCTCCCGCGACGAGCCGGCGGCCCGCTGGCCGATGCGCGGGTGCGCAGCCAGCGCCAGCGCGATCTCTTCCCACGACAGCTCCGCCAGCGCCTCCAGGCCCCGGGCGGTCAGGCTGCCCACACTCGGGTACGGGCGACCGAGCGCGACGCGCGCCGCCCACTCCGGCACGGCACAGCACGCCATGAGCTCCGCCTCGGCCCGCTCGCGCACGAGGTCGTTGAACCGGGACAGGGCCGGCTGAACCATGATCACCTCCCGACGCGCCGCGCGGCGATCGTACGACCATGATGTTTCTGTTTAGGTCCCTCGTTGTCCATCTTCCGCCGTCCCGGGGCGTGGACGCCGCGACGCCGTCCGGGTCGCTGAAAAAGGGCTGTGAGCTAGGCTCGCACTGATCGGCGCCGGGATGGGCGCCGCTTACTGCGAATGGGTTCGAGCACATGCGCGCGCTGCTGTTGGAGGGCATCCACCCGGACGCCGTCTCCCGCCTCAAGGCCGACTCCTACGACGTGGAGGTCCTCGGCCGGGCCCTCGACGAGCAGGAGCTGATCGACCGCCTCGCGGGCGTGTCCCTGCTCGGCGTGCGCTCCAAGTCGCAGGTGACCGCCAAGGTCCTCGACGCCGCCCCGGACCTGGTGGCCGTCGGCGCGTTCTGCATCGGCACCGACCAGATCGACCTGGCTCACGCCAGCGCCAAGGGCGTCGCGGTGTTCAACGCCCCGTTCTCCAACACCCGCAGCGTCGTCGAGCTGGCCCTCGCCGAGATCATCGCGCTCACCCGGCGGCTCACCGAGAAGAACGCTGGCATGCACAACGGCGTGTGGGACAAGGCCGCCGAGGGCAGCCACGAGGTGCGCGGCCGCAGCCTCGGCATCGTCGGCTACGGCAACATCGGCACCCAGCTGTCGGTGCTCGCCGAGAACCTCGGCATGACGGTCTACTTCTTCGACACGGCCGACCGGCTCGCGTTGGGCAACGCGCGCCGCTGCGCGTCCCTTGACGAGCTGCTCTCGGTCTCCGACGTGGTCACCCTGCACGTGGACGGCCGGCCCAGCAACAGCAGCTTCTTCGGCGCCGAGCAGTTCGCCCGGATGAAGCCCGGCAGCATCTTCCTCAACCTGTCGCGCGGCTTCGTCATCGACCACGCGGCGCTGCGGACCAACCTGGAGTCCGGGCACCTGGCCGGCGCCGCCGTCGACGTGTTCCCGACCGAGCCCAAGGGCCGCGGCGACGAGTTCGTCTCCGAGCTGCGCGGCCTGCCCAACGTCATCCTCACCCCGCACATCGGCGGCTCGACCGAGGAGGCGCAGGCCGACATCGGCTCGTTCGTGGCCAACAAGCTGGCCCAGTACGCCAGCGAGGGCACCACCACCCTGTCGGTGAACCTGCCCGCCGTGGCTCTGCCCCAGCCACCCGACACGCACCGCCTGGTCCACCTGCACCGCAACATGCCGGGCGTGCTCGCGCAGGTCAACGGCATCCTGGCCGAGCACGGCGTGAACGTGGAGGGCCAGCTGCTGGCCACGAAGGGCGAGCTGGGTTACGTGCTCACCGACATCGGGGTCGACTACTCCGACCAGGTGCTCGCCCAGCTGCGCGCGATGAGCCAGACCGTGCGGCTGCGGGTGCTTTCGTGAACGCTGTGGAGGACGCGCTGCGCGGCGTCGTGGGCGACGCGCACGTGCTCACCGACGACGACCTCAAGGCGTCGTACGAGACGGACTGGACCCGGCGGTTCCACGGCAGTGCCCGGTGCGTGGTCCGCCCGGCCGACACCGCGCAGGTCGCCGCGGTGCTGCGCGCCTGCGCCGACGCGGGGGTGGCGGTCACCGTGCAGGGCGGCAACACCGGCCTGGTCGGCGGCGGCGTACCGGCCGGCGGCGAGGTGCTGCTCAGCCTGAGCCGGCTGGCCACGCTGGAGCCGGTCGACACGCTGGCCGCCCAGGTCACCGTGGGCGCCGGGGTCACCCTGGAGTCGCTGCAGAACCACGCCCGCGCGGCCGGCCTGGACTTCGGCGTCGACCTGGCCGCCCGCTCGCAGGCCAGCATCGGCGGCCTGGTGGCCACCAACGCCGGCGGCATCCGGGTGGTCCGCTACGGCAGCACCCGTAACCAGGTGGTGGGCGTCGAGGCCGTCCTCGCCGACGGTACGGTGCTCAGCCGCCTCGATCCGCCCGCCAAGGACAACACCGGGTACGACCTGACCCAGCTGCTCTGCGGCAGCGAGGGCACCCTCGCGGTGATCACCCGCGTACGGGTGCGGCTCGTCCCGCCGGCCGGCGAGGCGGCCGTCGCGCTCGTCGGCGTCGACGGCACCGAGGGGGCGTTGGAACTGTTGGCCGCCGCCCGGGCCCGCCTGACGACGCTGGCGGCGGCCGAGCTGTGCTACGCCGAGGGCGTGTCGCTCGTACGCTCGGTGGGCCGGCTGCCCGCCCCGCTGTCGGAGGACTTCCCGGCGTACGTGGTGATCGAGTGCACGGGCCGCACCGACCCGACCGACGAACTCGTCGAGATGCTCGGCGAGTGCGCGGCCGTCGGCGACGCGGCCGTCGCCTCCGACGCCGCCGGACGGGCGAAGCTGTGGGCCTACCGCGAGACGCACACCGAGGCCATCAGTGCCACCGGCGTACCGGTGAAGCTCGACGTCTGCGTGCCGCTGGACCGGCTGGCCGCCCTGGTCGACGCGCTGCCGGCGGTCGTCGCCGCCGTCGCGCCGGACGCGCGCACGATCCTGTTCGGCCACCTCAACGAGGGCAACCTGCACGTCAACGTGCTCGGCGCCGAGGGCGTGGCCGAGAAGCTCACCGACGAGGTGCTGCGCCTGGTCGCCGCGCACCGGGGCAGCATCAGCTCCGAGCACGGCGTCGGGCGGGCCAAGACCCCGTGGCTGGCCCTGTCGCGGTCGGCCGAGGAGATCGAGGCGATGCGCCGCGTCAAGGCCGCGTTCGACCCCGACGGTCGGCTCAACCCGGCGGTCCTGCTCCCGGCTCCCTGACCGGCGCGGCCGGGCCCGCGGGCTCGATCACATCGTCAGGTGGCCGGCCAGCAATCGCGCCACGACCAGCGGCTGCCCGCCCGGCGCGCCGCCGTCCTCGACCGTCCACACCTGCGACAGGACCGCCTGGACGAAGCCCCACGCCACCACGCGATCGGCCGGTACCGCCAGGCCGCGCGCCAGCAGGTCGACCCTGGGCAGGACCAGCGCCAGCCGGCCGGCGTCCGGGCGGGTCGGGTCGGGGTTGTAGAGCAGCGCCCCCGCGTCGTAGCCGGGGTCGCCGACCAGGCCCTGCGGGTCGATGGCCAGCCACGGTTCCCGGCCCGCCCGCAGCACGTTGTCGTGGTGCAGGTCGCCGTGCAGCAGCACGTCGGCCGGCGCGCTGGCGAGCAGGTCGACGAACACCTCGCCGGCCCGGACCACAAGGTCGCGGGGCAGCGGCCCGCCGTCGGGGAACGCGCGCAGGTAGGCGTCGAACGCCCACCCCCTGGCCGCGAGGCGCGGCAGGCCGTGGCCGGGTGGCGGCGGGCGGTGCAGCCGGCGGGCGTCCGGGCGGGTCGGG
>JAEZGP010000067.1 GCA_023437285.1 Actinomycetes bacterium
GGTGGCCCGCAGCGGCGCGACCTCGCGCGCGACGGTCGCCTTGAGCTCGGCGACCTCGTGCGCGGTGGCGGTGCGCAGCTGCTTGGTCTCGCGGTCGGCGTCGGCGCGCAGGGTGTCGGCCTCCCGACGGGCCTGCACGCGCATCTCGGCGGCCTCGCGCTCGGCGGCGGTGCGCAGGTTGCCCGCCTCCCGCTCGGCGGAGGCCTTCATGGCGGCGGCCTCGGCGCGCGCCTTGTCGGTGATCTCGCGGGCCTCGAGGCGGGCGCCGGACAGGATGCCCTCGGACTCCCGCTTGGACTCGCCGCGGTGCTCGTTGGCCTGCTCCTCGGCCAGCCGCAGGATCTGCTCGACCCGGGTGCCCAGGCCGGACAGCGTCGGGCGGCTGTTCTCCTCGAGCTGCTTGGTCTGGTCGGTCAGCTTCTGCTGCGCTGAGCTGAGCGCCTGCTCCGCCTGGCGGGTGCGGCGCTGCGCCTCGGTCAGCCGCTGTTCCGCCTCGGCCCGAGCCGTCTCGGACTGGGCGAGGGCGGCGTTGAGCCGCTGCACGAAGTCGTCGACCTGGGGCCGGTCGTAGCCACGGAGGACCACCGTGAAGTCAGGCTGGGAGTTTGCGTTCTCAAAGAACGTCAGAGAAGACTGCTGCTGGGGCATGTGGCACATACTTGCAGAACCACCCTGCCCTTTCGCAAGGGCGTACGGCCATGTCGGACCTCATGCTGATGGACATCTTTTGCGGCACTGCCAAGATCGGCGGTTGCAGCCGGTAAAGCAGGCGTCCGCGCCGGGGGTCGTAAATAGGGAAACATCAGACATGAAAGGCCCTATTCCGCCATCTTCGGTCACTGGACGTGACAAAGAATCAATAGTCACGACCAACTGACAATTACCGACTCGGCTGAACCAACTCGACCAGTACCCCGCCGGCGTCCTTCGGGTGTACGAAATTGATCAGCGAGCCGCCGGTGCCCACGCGCGGCTCGTCGTAGAGCAGGCGCAGCCCGCGCTCGCGCAGCGCGGCGGCGGCCGCCGTCACGTCCCGAACCGTGTACGCCACCTGCTGTACCCCCGGCCCGGAGCGGTCCAGGAAGCGGGCGATGGCGGAGTCGGGGTTGAGCGGGGCGAGCAGCTGCACCACGCCGCCGTCGGGCCCCACCTCCAGCATGGCCTCCTCGACGCCCTGCTCGACGTTGGTCTCCCGGTGGGTGCAGCGCATGCCCCACACCCGCTCGTAGAACTCCACCGCCGCGTCCAGGTCCGTGACGGCGATCCCTACGTGGTCGATGCGCAACAAGCCGATCTCTTCCATGGGGCTAGTCTGGCCTAACCAGCGTTAAGGCGTGAAGACGGGTAGGTCACATGTCCACGGTCATCGTCAACGGGGCCCGTACCCCCATGGGTCGACTCCTCGGCAACCTCAAGGATCTCTCCTCGACCCAGCTCGGCGCGGCCGCCATCAGGGCCGCCCTGGCCCGGGCGAACGTCGCCCCCGAGCAGGTCGACTACGTGATCATGGGGCAGGTGCTCCCGGCCGGGGCCGGCCAGATGCCGCCGCGGCAGGCCGCCGTCGCCGCCGGCATTCCCATGACGGTCCCGTCGCTCGGCATCAACAAGGTGTGCCTGTCCGGGCTCACCGCGATCGGGCTGGCCGACCAGCTCATCCGCGCCGGCGAGGTCGACATCGTGGTGGCCGGCGGCATGGAGTCGATGACCAACGCCCCGCACCTGCTGCGCAACCAGCGCGCCGGCTTCAAGTACGGGGACGTGACCATGGTCGACCACATGGCGTTCGACGGGCTCACCGACGCGTACGACAACGTCTCCATGGGCGAGTCGACCGACCGGTACACCGCCCGGCTCGGCATCACCCGCGAGGAGCAGGACGCGTTCGGCGCCGCCAGCCACCAGCGGGCCGCCGCCGCCCAGAAGAACGGCGTCTTCGCCGACGAGATCGTGCCCGTCGAGGTGCCCCAGCGGCGCGGCGACCCGCTCGTCATCGCCGAGGACGAGGGCGTGCGCGGCGACACCACCGCCGAGATCCTGGCCAAGCTGCGGCCCGCGTTCGGCGCCGGCGGCACCATCACCGCCGGCACGTCCTCGCCCATCTCCGACGGCGCGGCCGCCGTCGTCGTCATGAGCCGCGAGCGGGCGGAGGAACTCGGCCTGACCTGGCTGGCCGAGATCGGCCCGCACGGCAGCGTCGCCGGCCCCGACAACTCGCTGCACAGCCAGCCGGCCCGGGCCATCCAGAAGGCGCTGGCCAAGGCCGGCGCCAGCACGGCCGACCTGGACCTGGTCGAGATCAACGAGGCCTTCGCGGCCGTCGGCATCCAGTCCACGCGCGACCTGGGCATCTCGCCCGACATCGTCAACGTCAACGGCGGCGCCATCGCCCTGGGCCACCCCGTCGGCGCGTCCGGCGCCCGCCTCGCCCTCACCCTCGCCCTCGAACTGCGCCGCCGCGGTGGCGGCCTCGGCGCCGCCGCGCTGTGCGGTGGCGGCGGGCAGGGCGACGCCCTCCTGCTGCGCGCATGAGCCAGCGAATCGTCAGCGCGGGTCCGGCCGCCCGGCGGCGCGGGAAGCGCAGCGGAGGTGACGGCATGTGCGACCGTCAGCGGATGGATCGCCAGTCCAGGTGTTGTCCATGCCGGCGCGCGGCGGAGGCGGCGGCATGAGGCTGGACCTGCCGGCGGCCGTGGCCGCCGCCCGGGGCGGCGACGCCCGGGCGGTGGCCCGGCTCATCAGCATCGTCGAACGCGGCGACGACAACCTGGCCGAGCTGGCCGCCCTGCTCGCCCCCGACACCGGCCGCGCCGAGGTGATCGGCCTGACCGGCTCTCCCGGCGTGGGCAAGTCCACCACCACCAACGCGCTGGTCCGGGCGTTTCGCGCGGCCGGCCGCCGGGTGGGCGTACTCGCCGTCGACCCGTCGAGTCCGTTCACCGGCGGGGCCATCCTCGGCGACCGGGTGCGCATGCAGGACCACGCCACCGACCCGGGGGTGTTCATCCGCTCCATGTCCAGCCGCGGCCACCTCGGCGGCCTCGCCGCCGCGACCCCCATGGCCGTGCGGGTCCTGGAGGCGGCCGGGTGCGACGTCGTGCTCGTCGAGACGGTCGGCGTAGGGCAGGCCGAGGTGGAGGTCGCGAGCCTCGCCGACACCACCCTCGTGCTGCTCGCCCCCGGCATGGGCGACGCCATCCAGGCGGTCAAGGCCGGCATCCTGGAGGTCGCCGACATCTTCGTCATCAACAAGGCCGACCGCGACGGCGCCGACGCCACCTACCGCGACATCCAGGGGGCCATCGCCCTGGGCGAGCGGGCCCCCGGCGAGTGGCGCCCGCCCGTCCTGCGGGCTGTCGCCGCGCGCGCCGAGGGCATCGACGACATCCTCACCGCGGTCGACAAGCACCGCGCCTGGCTGGTCGAACACGACGTGCTGGCCCGCCGGCGACGCGAGCGCGCCGAGGTCGAGATCGCCCGCGTGGCCCTGGGCCGGCTGCAGGCCCGGCTGCGGGCGGTCACCGGGGACGCCGGCCTGCCCGCCCTGGCCGCCGAGGTCGCCGATGGCGCTGTCGACCCGTACTCGGCGGCAGCGAAGCTGCTCGCGGCCCTGGACCGGCGCGCGGACGACGAGCACCGCTGACGGCTTTCCGGCGCGGGGTTGGCAGAACCGGGCCCAGCGGCGAAGATGGCGCGGTGGCGGACGGGCTGCCGGCATCGCCGCGTCGGGGAGGGTCTGTGAGCGAGACGCTGGTGGTCGACCAGGTGACGGTCGCCTACGACAAGCACGTGGTGCTGCGCGATGTGTCGGTGACCGTGCAGCCGGGCACGGTGCTCGCCGTCACCGGGCCGTCCGGCGCGGGCAAGACCACGTTGCTGTGGGCCATGGCCGGGCTGGTCAAGCCCGCCGACGGCGTGGTGAGCGTCGACGGCGCCCAGTTGCGCGACCGCGACCAGGCGGTCGCCGCCGAGGTCGTGCTCGTGCCGCAGGACAACGGCCTCGCGCCGATCCTGACCGCGCAGGAGAACATCCAGGTCGCCCTGGTCGCCAACGGGGTCTCGCCGGCCGAGGCGCGCCGGCGCACCGTCGACACGCTGGAGTCCGTCGGCCTGGCCGAGCAGGCCGACCAGCTCGTCGAGGAACTCTCCGGCGGCCAGCAGCAGCGCACCGCGGTGGCCCGCGGGCTGGCGCTGCGCGGCCGGGTCCTGCTCGCCGACGAGGTGACCAGCGAACTCGACGCGCAGAACCGCCAACGCGTCATCGACCTGCTGCGCGCGGAGGCCGAGCGGGGCGCCGCCGTGGTCTTCGCCACGCACGACCCCGAGGCCGCGGCCCTGTGCGACCGCGAG
>JAEZGP010000101.1 GCA_023437285.1 Actinomycetes bacterium
CACCGCACCGTGGGTCATCGTCCCGCCGACCTCCGTGACCAGGCCCGCAGCCGCGACGAACAGCGGCGTCCAGCTCGGATCGGTGTGGGTCGTGACGAGGATGTCACCCGGTTCGAGCTCCGCCCGGCTCAGGTCCGCGATGACGCGGGCCCGCCCGTCCACCGTCCCGGCGGAGACCGGCAGGCCGGCCAGCGCGCCGGCCGGCACGTCGTCGCGGCGGTACGCCCCGGTGATGCCCTCGCCCTCCGAGGTGAGCACCCGGGGTGGTGTGAGCGACTCGTACCACCGCAACTCCTCGCGGCGCCGGTCGATGAGCCGCTCGTCCACGCGGCGCGTACGCACGACGTCGCGCAGTTCGGCGAACGTCAGGTAGAAGATGTCCTCCCGGTCGCGCAGCACCCCGGCGCGCACGAGCCGCCCGGCCTCTGCCATCAGGGCCTGCTTGTAGAGGAAGTAGCGGCTGACCATGCCGTACTTCGGGTACTCCCGGTAGCCGATGAACGTCCGTACCCGGTCGATCATGCGTTTCGTCTCCTCGGCCCGGCGGTCGCCGTCCGGCCCGCGCCGCAGCCGTTCCAGCACCTCCCGCTCCTTCGCCGCGGCCTCCCGTCGACCCTGCTCGAAGAGCCGTTGGGCGGCTTTCGGCTCGCGGTCCCGGACATGGCCGAGGATGATCGGTACCAGCGTGGCGGGGCGTTCGCGCCACCTCGGCCGGGTGATGTCGATCTCGCCGACGCAGCGCATGCCGTACCTGTCGAGCCAGGCGTCGATCGCCGCGCGTGCCTCCCGGCCGCCGGGGAGTCGGGGCAGCTCGTCGAGGAAACCGTCGTCGTCGACGTGCCGCAGGAACTCCACCACCTGCGGGTACGGGCGGATCGCGTCAGCGACGTCGAGCAGCGCGAGCCCCATCTCCGAGGTGACGTTGTGCGGCACCGACCGGGTGAGCGTGTCCGCCACGTTCTTCTCGCCGAGCCATTCGTCCAGCCGCTCGTTGAGCCACCAGGTGGCCTGCATCGCCGAGGTGAACACCTGGTGGCTGCGCGGATCGAACAGGAACCGGCGCAGCTCTCCGAGGTCGGCCGCGATGGCGTCGAGCAGCTCCTCGCCGGACTTCCCGCGCAGGTCGCGCTCCGCGGCGGCGAGGGACGCCTCGCCGCGCGAGATCAGCTCGGTGACGATGGCCGGATCGGTCTCGATCGGGGCCGGCGGCCCGCCGTCCGGTGGCGCGGGGGCGGGCGGCGCGGGGGCGGGCTCGTCCGGCAGCGGGCGGATGAAGCCCTCGCGGTCGAGGACGGTGCGCAGCGCGTCCCCGACCAGCGGGTCGGATCTGCCTATCAGGTCCAGCAGCGCGGCGCGGGCCGCCGGCGCGCCGAGCCGCCCGGTGATGTCGACGAACAGGCGCCCACCGGCCTCGACCATCGGCGCGGGGGTCGTCATCTGCCAGAACGACAGCCCGAGCGGCCGCATCGCGTCGGTCATCATCTGCTGGTGCCCGACGGACAGGTAGACGCGGTTGCCCCCGTCGTCAGACCCGGGTACGGGAAACAGCGTGGTGATCGGCCGGCTCTGGACGATGTGGACGTCGTCGGTCAGGCACCATTCGATGTCCTGTGGCTGACCGAAGTACGCCTCGATCCGTCGGCCGAGCCGGGCGAGCCGGACCACCTGCGCGTGCGTCAGCGCCGGCTGTCGCTGCCTCGCCGGGGGTATCGCCCGTTCCCGCGTCCCGCCGTCCGGCGAAGCCTCCAGCGCGCGCTGCTTGGCGGCGACCGTCGAAGCGATGACCCGCCCGTCGCGCACCTGGTAGACGTCCGGGGTCACCAGGCCACCGACCAGGGCCTCCCCGAGGCCGAAGGTCGCCTCCACGGTCGTGACGCGCCGGTTGCCCGTCACGGGGTCCGCCGTGAACAGCACCCCGGCCGCGCGCGGGAACACCATCCGCTGCACGATCACGGCCATGCCGACCGTACGGTGGTCGATGCCGTTGCGCCGCCGGTAGGTCACGGCCCGGTCGGTGAACAGCGAGGCCCAGCACCGGCGGACGTGGCGGGCGATCGCCTCGGCGCCCACGACGTTGAGGTACGTGTCCTGCTGGCCGGCGAAGGAGGCCGTCGGCAGGTCCTCCGCGGTGGCGCTGGACCGTACGGCGCAGGCGGCCCGTTCGCCGAGTCCGGCGACCGCCTCGGTGATCGCCGCCGCGACCTCGCCGGGGACGGGCGTTTCCTCGATGGCGCGGCGGATGCGCGCGCTGAGCGTCCGGGTCGCCTCCCCGTCGCCCGGGTCGACGCGCGACAGCTGGTCGATCAGGTCGTCGAGCGACGGTGCCCCCGCCACGACCAGCCGGAAGGCGTCCGTCGTCACGCAGAAGCCGGCCGGCACCCGCACGCCGTCGAGCCGTGACAGCTCGCCCAGGTGCGCGGCCTTGCCGCCGACGAGCGGGGCCAGCGTCCGGTCAGCCTCGCCAAGGTCCACTACGTACCGCTCGACCATCGTCTACCTCCGGGATCGTCCGTGCCCCCCGGCACCGCCCCCCGGAG
>JAEZGP010000117.1 GCA_023437285.1 Actinomycetes bacterium
GGCCCGCCCTCGGCGGCGTGCTGGCCGAGGTCCTGCCGGGCCCGAACGCGGTGCTGGTCTGCGCGGCGGGCATCGCCGTGGTCACCGTCGGGGTGACCGCGAGCCGGACGCTGCGCACCCTGTCCAACCCAGTTGTCGATGACCGTCCACACGAAGGGAGAAAAGACATGGACGACGACGCTACCTACGAGGTGCTCCGCAACGACGAGGACCAGTACTCGCTCTGGCCGCTCGGCCAGGAGGTGCCGGCGGGCTGGCACCGGGTCGGCAAGGAGGGCACCCGCGACGAGTGCAGCGCGTACGTCGACGAGGTGTGGACCGACATGCGTCCGCGCAGCCTGCGCGAACGGATGGAGGCCGACACCGCGTCGTGACCGCGACGGTGGGTGGCGGGGGACGACTGCCCCGCCACCCGCCGCCCTCGACGGCCCACTCCGCCGGGACGGCCCACTCCGCCGGGACGGCCCACTCCGCTGGGACGGCCTCCTCCGCCGGGACGGCTTACTCCGCAGGGACGGCTACTCCGCCGGGCCGGGTAGGGCCGCCACGGGCGGCGGCGCAGGGTCGCGGCGCCGGGGTGTCACCAGCAGAGCGGCCAGGCCGGCGAGCAGACCCCAGAACGCCGCGCCGATGCCGAGGGCGGCGACGCCGGAGGCGGTGACGACGAACGTCACCACGGCGGGCAGCAGCATGGCCGGGTCGGCGACGGCGTTGCCCAGAGACGCGCCGAGGGCGGGCAGCAGGGCCAGGCCGGCCACGGCGATCACCAGTACCGGGGGAGACAGCAGCACGAGCGTGGTCGCCACGCCCGCGCCGAGGCCGAGCAGCACCTGCCCGCCGGCCAGGGCCAGCGTGGCGATCCAGCGCCGGCGCGGGTCGGGGTGCGCCTCCGGGCCGGCGGTCAACGCGGCCGTGATCGCGGCGAGGTTGACCTGGTGGCCGCCGAACGGGGCGCCGGCCGCGCTGGCCAGCCCGGTGACGACCAGCGAGGGCCGCAGCGGCGCTTCGTACCCGAAGGTGGACAGGACCGCGGCGCCCGGGACGTTCTGGCCCGCCATGGTGACCAGGAACAGCGGCAGCGCGATGCCGACGACCGCGCCGAGGTCGACCTGCGGGACGGTCCACGCGAGGACGGCCCGCAGCGTGGCGTCGGCGAGGCCCTCGCCCGGCCCGGGGAACGCGATCGCCGCGACGGCCGCGACCAACGCGCCGGGCACCGCCCAGGCGCGCGCGAAGCGCAGCAGCACCGCCCACGTCACGACGACCGGTACGGCCAGCGCGTGGATGTCCACGACGGCCCGCACCGGCGCGGTGCACAGCGGCACGAGGATGCCGGCGAGCATCGCCCCGGCGACCGGTCGCGGGATCGCGGCGATCGCCCGCGCGAGCCACCGCACGAGGCCGGCGATCACGGTCAACGCCGCGCAGACTACGAACGCGCCGACGGCCGTACCGAAGCCGCCCGGCACGGGACCGGCCCCGACCAGCAGGGCGGCGCCCGGCGTCGACCACGCGATCGCGATGGGCATCCGGTAGCGCAGGGACAGCACGGCGCCGGCAACGCCGATGGCCAGGCACGTGGCGAGCAGGCCGGAGGCGGCCTGCGCCGGGCTGGCGCCCACGGCCTGCAACCCGGCCAGGACCAACGTGAACGAGCTGGCGTAGCCCACGATCGCGCTCAGGAGCCCGGCGACGACCGGTCGTACCCAACCCATCGGAGCCTCCATCGCGCCGCCGCGTCCCCATGACGCCACAGGGAAACTACGCGATCACGACGGCGCCCCCGCCGCGCGGTGGGTCACTCGTCCGGCTGTGTGGACCACTCCGCCTCGGCCCGCTCGACATCGGCGACCGTCAGTCCCGGGATCCGCAGCGTCGCTACGGTCACCTCGGCCGTGCTCGGCTGCGCGTGCGCCGGCAGCCACCGCTGCGGCTCCCAGGTCGCGCTGCGGTTGAACGCCCTGGGGCAGTGCGGGTAGACCTCGTCGATGCCCACGACCAGCGCACTGGCCGGCGGCTTACCCCCGGTGGTCAGCTGCGACAGCAACTCGGGGCGGGTGGACACGCAGGCCCGGCCGTTGACCCGAAGTGTCGTGGGGCGGCCCGGAATGATGAACAGCAGCCCGACGCGTCCGGTCGCGACGACGTTCTGCAGGGTGTCCAGGCGCTTGTTGCCGGCCGCGTCCGGCATCACCAGCGTGCACGCGTCCAGGACGGCGACGAAGCCTGCCGGGCCGCCGCGCGGTGAGACGTCCACGTTGCCCTCGGCGTCCATGCTGGCCACCATCACCAGCGACGAGCAGGCGATCAGCCGCCGGGTCTGCTCGGTGAGCTCGGTCATCTGCTTGCGCACGGCCAGCTCGCTGGGGAGCTCGTACGTGCGGCGCAGCGTCTCCTGATCGGGCACGGCGTCGCGGCGTAGCGAGTCGAAAGCGCTGGTGGCGAGGGTCTGGCTCATCCGCCGACCCTACTGGACGCTAGATCATCGCCCCTCGACGGCCGGAACCGATGCTCAGTTATATAGCCCGAAGTAATCATATGTCTGATTTGTTTAGGACTGGCCAATGCGGGGTCAGGTCAGGAGCTCCACGTACCCGTCGGTGCCGTGCACGCGCACGCGCTGCCCGTCGCGGATCAGCCGGGTGGCGTCGGGCACCCCGACAACGGCCGGCAGCCCGTACTCGCGGGCGATCACCGCACCGTGGGTCATCGTCCCGCCGACCTCCGTGACCAGGCCCGCAGCCGCGACGAACAGCGGCGTCCAGCTCGGATCGGTGTGGGTCGTGACGAGGATGTCACCCGGTTCGAGCTCCGCCCGG
>JAEZGP010000120.1 GCA_023437285.1 Actinomycetes bacterium
GACAGACCCACGGCGGTACGCGCAGGCGGCCGTCGACGGCGAGGTGGACCGGATCCTGCGCGCCCCCCGCCCCGGCTGGAAGGGCGGCCGGCGCACCCCCGGCGGACGCAACAGCGCCCTCAACGCGGCGGCGTTCCGCCTAGGCCAACTCGCCGCCGTCGGCGATCTCGACGCGGCCACCGTGTGGACGCGCCTCACCGACGCCGCGCTCGCCACGGGCCTGTCGCCGCAGGAGACCCGCCGCACGATCGAGTCCGGTTGGCGCGCCGGCCTGCGCCGTCCCCGCACCCGGTGAACGCCGCGGGGTTGTGGCGAATGCGGATCACCGAGCGACCCTTATCCGCCACAACCCCCAGCGGCTAGCGCATGTTGGCGACCACGAACGGGCCGTGGCCGCGCAGGTAGTTGTTCCAACCGCCGGTCACCGGCGCGCCGTTGGACAGCAGGTTGGTCGTGTCCGTGCCGACGTCGAGCTTCCACGCCGTCCACGAAATGCCGTTGCTCTTCATCCAGTCGACCCAGGTCTGCGCCTCGGCGTCGCAGATGCGGCCGTCGAGACCGCCGTCGGCGTGGCTCGCGCCCCACTCGGTGACGAACAGCGGCAGGCCGGCGCGGATCGCGGTGTTGGCCTTGTCGCGCAGGAACTGGGTGTGCGTGCACGAGTAGAAGTGCAGCGTGTACATCAGGTTGGTGCCCGACACCGGGCTCTGCGCGGCGACGTCGACGTCCTGCGACCACGTCGGGGTGCCCAGCACGATGATGTTGTCCGGGTCCGTCGCGCGGATGCCGTTGATGACCGCCTGGTGGTACGGCTTGAGCACGCCCGTCCAGCTGACCTGCAGCGGCTCGTTGTACGGCTCCCAGATGACGTTGGGCAGGTGACCGTACCGGCGGGCCAGGTCGCTGAAGAAGTTGACCGCCGCCTGCGTGTTGTTCTGCGCCTCGTGGGCGTGGTAGTCGACGATCACGTACACGCCCGCGGTGACCGCGTTGTTGATGATCGTCTCGACCTGCGAGCGTGCCCGGTTCGGGTCGCTCAGGTAGGCGCCGGCCGGCTCGACGCCCATGGCGGCGCGGATGACCTGCAGGTTCCAGTTGTCGCGCATCCAGGTCAACGCGGACAGGTTCTCGGCGTACGGCTGGGTCTCCCAGTTGAGCCACATGCTGCTGATGCCGCGCAGCTGGACCCGGTTGCCGGACTTGTCGCACATGGTGGTGCCGCAGACGCGCAGCTGCCCGTACCTGGCCACCGGCGTGGTGCCGGGCGGGTTCGACGTCACCGGCGCGCGGGACGTGACCACCGCCGAGGTCGGCGGCCGCGAGGTGACCACCGACGAGGTCGGCGGGCGTGACGTGACGACCGCCGAGGTCGGGCCGCCGGTCACCGCGCCGTTGCAGGCCACGCCGTTGACGGCGAAGTTCGTGGGTACGGGGTTGGAGCTGTTCCAGGAGCCGTTGAAGCCGAACGACGCGGTGCCGTTGGTCGGCACGGAGCCGTTGTAGCTGGCGTTGCGGACGCTCACCTGGCTGCCCGACTGGGTGTGGGTGCCGTTCCACAGCTGGGTGATCGTCTGCCCGGCGCCGTACGTCCAGGTCAGCGTCCAGCTCGTGAGCGGGTCGCCCAGGTTCGTGATGTCCACGTTCGCGCCGAACCCGCCCGGCCACTGGTTCGTCACCGCGTACGTCACGCGGCATCCGGTCGCGGCGGACGCCTGCGACATGGGCAGCACGACCGCGCCCACCACCGCCAGGCTGCCGGCGCCCACGACCGCGGCCGTGACGCGCCGCCTCTTACTCCACCATTTCATGGTGCCGCCTTCCTCGCCGGTCACCCGCCGCCAGCAGGCAAGCCGCGGATCGCGGTGACCGTTGATCGAAACATCCACCGAAATAATGGCGGGTGCGGCGCCACGGCGCCCCGCGCAGCGCACGAGCAGGCGCCTACCACCAGGGCAGGGCCGGCTGATCAGGTCGAACGCCCGGCGCGTGGCGGGCCCAGGACGAAAGTTGCGTTACTCGAACGGGGTCGGGTCGCCGACACCGCGCCGCAGTACCTCGGGCTCGTCGCCGGAGAGATCCACGACGGTGGAGGGCTCCTTGCCGCCCTCGCCCGCGTCGATGACCGCGTCGATGGCGTGGTCGAGGCGCTCCTTGATCTCCCAGCCCTGGGTCAGCGGCTCCTCGTCGCCGGGCAGCAGCAGGGTGCTCGACAGCAGCGGCTCGCCCAGCTCGTCGAGCAGCGCCTGGGTGACCCGGTGGTCGGGCACGCGCGCGCCGACGGTGCGCTTCTTGGGGTGCAGCAGCCGGCGCGGCACGTCCTTGCTGGCCGGCAGGATGAACGTGTACGGCCCCGGAATGTGGGCTTTGACGAGCCGGAACACCGAGTTGCTCAGCTGCACGAACTGGCCGAGCTGGGAGAAGTCTCGGCAGATGAGCGCGAAGTGGTGCCGGTCGTCGAGGCGGCGCAGCTCACGGATGCGCTCCACGGCGTCGCGGTCGCCGATGCGGCACCCCAGCGCGTACGAGGAGTCCGTGGGGTACGCGACGACCCCGCCGGCCCGGATGATGTCCCCGGCCTCCCGGATGCGGCGCGGCTGCGGGTTGTCCGGATGCACGTCGAGATATTTCGCCACGCGAGCAAGCCTACGACCCGCCTCGTACCCCCGGCCGCACCGCCGCCACGGCGTACGCGCGCGGCACGGCGGAGTACGGCCCCTGGGTGAACCAGTTGGGCACCCGCCGGCGCAGCTCGGTCGGGCCCTGGATGGACAGGGTGCGGCTGCGCAGCGCGTCGGTCCAGCTGATGTCGCCGCGCCAGATCTCGGTCATCCGCCGCAGGCTCGTGTTCACCGTGACGGAGACGGGAAAACCAGGGTCGGTGTCGCAGACGTCGGCCTCCCGCGCCGTCAGCACCAGCCACCAGTCGCGCTGGCCGGCCGGCACGTCGTCGAACCGGAACTGCAGGACCGACCGGCCGTCCGGCAGCGACTCGTACGCGACGTTGCGGTGCATGTCCCACATGAGCAGCTTGGGGTCCAGGTCGGCGTCGCCCAGCACGCCGATCCACCGGATGCCCCACCTGCCGATCGCCTCCACGACCGGTCGCAGCTCCTGCCCGGCCAGGGTCAGCGCGTACCGGGTCTCGCCGTCGACCGTCCGCTTCTCGACAAGACCGGCGCCGGCCAGCTGGGTCAGCCGCTTCGACAGCAGCGCGGGCGACATGCGCGGCAGGCCCCGACGCAGGTCGTTGAAGCGCTGGCTGCCCATGGTCAGTTCGCGGACCAGCAGTAACGTCCACCGCTCGTCGAGCAGTTCCATGGCCTTCGCGACGGGGCAGTAATGGTGGTAGGAAGCGCCCATGGAGGCAGCGTAGGCGCGCCTGCGTCGCCCGGTACACATCGTGTACTAGTCGCGACACTGCGCCGTTTCTAGTTTTTGATTATGACGACAACAACGAACCCGGCCGACGCGGACCGGGTACTCAAGGCAAAGCACCGCGCGATGTGGGCACTCGGCGACTACCCGGCGGTGGCGACCGAGGTCATCGCGGAACTGGGTCCCGCGCTGGTGTCGGCGTGTGGGGTCAAGCCGGGCGACAAGGTCCTCGACGTGGCGGCCGGGTCCGGCAACGCGGCCGTCCCGGCCGCCCTCGCCGGCGCCGAGGTGGTGGCGAGCGACCTGACCCCCGAACTGCTCGACGTCGGCCGGCGCGCGGCCGAGCAGGCGGGTGCCGCGCTCGAGGGGCGGGAGGCCGACGCCGAGGCGCTGCCGTTCGCGGGCAGTCAGTTCGACGTGGTGATGTCCTGCGTGGGCGCCATGTTCGCCCCGCATCATCAGGCGACGGCGGACGAGCTGGTGCGGGTCTGCCGGCCCGGCGGCACGATCGGCCTGATCAGCTGGACCCCGGCGGGCTTCATCGGCCAGATGTTCGCCACGATGAAGCCGTTCGCCGCGCCGCCGCCGCCCGGCGCGCAGCCGCCGCCCCTGTGGGGCGACGAGGCGCACGTGCGGTCGCTGCTCGGGGACCGAGTCACCGACGTCACCGCGACGCGGCGGATGCTGCGGGTCACCCGCTTCGACACGCCGGAGTCGTTCCGCGACTTCTTCAAGGCCACGTACGGCCCGACGATCGCGACGTACGGCTTCAACGCCCACGACCCGCAGAAGGTCGCGGACCTCGACCGGGAGCTGGTCGAGCTGGCCCGCCGCCACGACCTGGGCGGCGGGGCGATGGACTGGGAGTACCTGCTGCGCACGGCCCGCCGGGCGGACCCGGCCTGACCGAGGACGGGGGCGGTCCGGACGGGACCGCCCCCGATC
>JAEZGP010000123.1 GCA_023437285.1 Actinomycetes bacterium
AGCCCGCCCGGTGGCGGATGGTCGCGATCGTCGAGCCGGCCAGGGTCAGCAGGCACTCGGAGAGCTGCCCGTCGACCAGGGCCGCGCTGAACAGGGCCTCGCCCGTGGACTCGTCGGCGTTGGCGCACGCGCTCACGAAGCGGGCCACCCAGCGCAGGTCGTACCCGGCGTCGTCGATGTTGGGGAACTCCAGCGCCGCGAAGGAGGATCTTGGGGCGTCGTCACCGACGAGGGTGGCGGCCAGGCAGACGGCCACGTCGTAGGCGCCGCGGACGCCACGCTTGTCGACGACCTCGTCGAAGGCGTGCACGACGCCGTCGCGGTCCCCCTTCAGCGCGGAGTCCAGGACTGAGGCCGCGTCGCCGTACACGTCCGGAGGAATGCTCACCACGGACGCAGCGTATGCCGCCGCGTCAACCACGTCCGCTAAATGACGGACGTCACCTGGGGGCACGGCGCAGCATGCAGGTCAGTCGGGCCGTACACACGCGCCGGTCACGGTCGTCGGTGATGACGATCTCGTACGTGGCGACGGAGCCGCCGAGGTGCAGCGGCGTGGCCACGCCGGTGACCGTGCCGGAGCGTACGCCGCGGTGGTGGGTGGCGGAGATGTCGACGCCGACGGCGATGCCGCCGAACAGCTCCTCGGCGTGCAGCATGGCCCCGACGGAGCCGAGCGTTTCGGCCAGTACGCAGGACGCGCCGCCGTGCAGCAGCCCGTACGGCTGGGTGTTGCCCGTCACGGGCATGGTGCCGACCACGCGCTGAGGGCTCGCCTCGGTGATGTCGATGCCGAGCCGTCGGGCAAAGTTGCCGTCGCTGTCCACCATGCGGGGAGGCTACGTGATCGTCCGGCCTCACGGTGAGTGGTTAGCCGTTCGGACTGACGGGTACCGGCCATCTGTTGGGCTGGCACGCGATGCGCCTTGGCCCTACCGTGAGCACGACGTCAGATCGGCACGAGAGGACAGTTCCATGAGCGAGATCGCGGAGACGCGGGGCGACGAGCGGATCGAGCTGATCGCCGCGGATACGAACAACGACGGCAAGCCCGACCTGTGGGCGATCGACACGGACGGTGACGGCGTCGCGGACGTGTACCAGTTCGACCACTCCGGGGACGGCACGGTGGACACCACGATCGTGGACCTGAACCAGGACAGCAACCCCGACCAGATCATCGAGGGCGACGGCGGTCTGCCGCCCGCGTAAGCGATCGCATTCACCGGCCGGTGGTGCCCCTCCTGGGTGCCGCCGGCCGAACCGTGTCCGGGTCAGTGCGGCGCGGCCAGGTACGCCGGCGGGACGTGGTCGGTGAGCCAGACGCCGTTGTCGCTGCGGTAGAACAGGGCCCCGGTGGCCGCGAGGCGCGCGGCGTCGACGCGCAGGACGACCTCGTCGCCGCGCCGGCGGCCGACGGCCTGGGCCGTGGCGACGTCCGCCGACAGGTGCACGTGGTGGCGCTGGCCGGCACGCAGGCCCTCCGCCATGATCGAGCCCAGGTTGCGGCGTGGGGTGCCGTGGAACAGCTCGGCGGGCGGCTCGACGGGGTCGAGGCCGAGGTCGATGGGGACGGAGTGGCCCTGGCTGGCGCGGATCCAGGCGGTGCCGTCGGGGGCGACGCGTACGCGGAAGCGCTGCTTGTCGTTCGTGGCGACCACGGCGTCGAGGTCGGCGCGGGCGACGCGGAGGGCCGCCAGCAGCGCGTCGACGCGCACCCAGCCCTGGGAGTCGAGGGTCAGCCCGACGCTGGCCGGGTCGTGGCGGAGGACGTAGCTGAGCTTTCTGCTCAGGCGTACCGTTGTGTCTTTCATGTCCCCCGAACGGTAACGGTGTCGGTCCGGGCCGCCCACCCATATTCTGTGCCCATGACGCTGCTGGAGTTGGGCGGGGAACGCTACGTCAGGCTGACGACGTTCCGGCGCGACGGCACGCCCGTGCCGACGCCGCTGTGGGCCGCGCGGGACGACGAGGCGATCTACGTCTGGACGCCGCTGAAGTCTGGCAAGGTCAAGCGGTTGCGTCACACGTCGCGGGTCCTCGTGGCGCCGTGCACGGCGCGTGGGGAGCCGACCGGCGAGGATGTCGAGGGGGTCGCGGAGCTGCTCGACAAGGAGGGCAGCGCCCGGGTGCGGACGTTGCTCAAGAAGAAGTACGGGCTGCAGGCCCGGCTGATTGTCGGGGCGAGCGAGCTGTTCAAGGGAAAGGACTCGACCGTCGGCATCCGGATCACCGGAAAGTGATCGACAACGGCCCCGTGGAAGCGATCCCACGGGGCCGTAAAGAAGAGGCCCTAGCGTTGACGCTAGGGACCTTGCGGGGTCGGTCCGACGGACTTACTCGCCGGCGCGCTGCTGGGGGATCTGGCCCTGGAGCAGGGCGCGGACCTCCGACTCGCGGTAGCGTCGGTGGCCGCCGAGCGTGCGGATCGCGCTCAACTTGCCAGCCTTGGCCCACCGAGTCACGGTCTTGGGGTCGACACGGAACATCGACGCGACCTCGGCCGGTGTGAGCAGCGGCTCAGGCTCGTGCGTACGGGATGCCATCGGTTACTCCTCCACATGTGCTTTCAGACGGCGACCGGGGTCCCACCGGCCGACGCGCATCCCATCGTCCGGCTAGTCCCCGATGTCCGACATGGGCCGAACGGTTGAACCGCCCCACACGGAAGGCTGATGATTGAGCGATTTATCCGGATTTGTAGTGATAAGTCAGTTGCAGCGTTCCAGTAGCTGAATCGCCCGCCACCGCTCGACGAGCACTTCGTACGCCCTGGTGGCGGCATCGCCATCGCCCTTGGACAGCGCCTGGAGGCCCTCGGCGACCAGCGAAGGTGAGTTATCTTCGGCTAACGCATTATCCGACAAAATAGCGGTAAGCCCGCCATAGTCGAGCTCGACGATGGAGCGCGGATGGAACTCCTCCAGCCAGCGGGCACTCTCCTCGACGGCCTCTGAGATCGGCACGTCGCCCACACTGCGGCGCAGCACAGACAGGGCGCGGTGGGCCCGCCGGCGGGCTTTGGAAATTTCGGTGCGGTAGCGAAGAACCTTGTGCCCCGGCTCGAGAGAAATCTCTCTTTCCTCGCTATCAATAAGGACAAACCACCGCAGAGGGACGCTCCACGTCGAGATCTGCTCGTGCTGGCGAGGCGCGCCGTGCTCCAGGACGCGCGCGCCGGAGCGCCAGTCCGAGACGATCTTCTGCGCGAGCCCGGCGAGCGCCGGGGGGACGAACGCGTCGGCCAGGACGGCCGGTACGCCGTCGCGCGCGTTCAGCGCCGCCTCCGCCACCCGTACGCGCAGGTTCCACGGGCACACGAGCAGCGTGTCGTCGCCCTCCATGACATACGCCTCATCGGGCAGGTCGTCCAGGCGGGTCCAGCCGGCTCCCAGCGCCTCCAGCACGGAGGTCCGCTGCCGGCCGGGGCCGTCGTCCGGCGTGACGGCGCGACCGTCGCGCACGTACCGTCGCCAGTACTGCTGTTGCTGGCGGTCGAAGGCGCTCAACGGCTCGTACACGCGTAGGTATGCGGCGAAGAGTTGCGGCACTGCGCGATCGTCCCACGGATCGTGGCGTGGTGACCACCGCGTGCGCTCTTCCGGCGTCGCGACCAGCCGCGAACCCCGGATGGGAGGCGAAACACGATCACCTATCCCTCGCGGCGCGGCCGGGGCGAGGTGTCAAACGTCGGTCGAGCCATGTACCGTATGAGCCACGAGAGATGCCTGACGTCGTCGGGGTTCGCCTTCGGGCTGCCCCGCAATTTCTGTGCGAGGGGGTCGAGCCATGGGGCGCGGCCGTGCTAAGGCCAAGCAGACGAAGGTGGCCCGGGAGCTGAAATACCACTCCCCGAACACCGACCTCGCCGCACTTCAGCGTGAGCTGGGCGGCAGCCACAAGGTCGACGACGACTTCGACGATGCGCTGCGCGAAGACGTCGACCTGGATGACGACGCTGACGATCCTGGCGACTGGGCTCCCAGACGCCGCTGATCCGCGCATCGGGTTCAGTTCCCCCACATAAGCACGCGGCCTGCCGCGTGCTTATGAACACCCGCGTCACTTCACGATTCCCCCCGAGCGGGTGGCCGGCGCTACCGGCCGCCCGCGTCGGATATCCGACGGGTGTCTCGCGTCAACGGGGTCGGTTGTTCCAGTTGTAGAACGTCGGGATGTTCTCGAAGTGATTCCAGGCACACACGGCGCCGTCGCCGGTGCCCGCCTCGGTCCGCTCCCGGCGCGCCAGATCGGCCTCCGCCAGCAGCTTCGTGAGGCCAGCCGCCGCGCTGTGTAGCCGATGTCGCACCGTGTCACTGTGCTCCGACATGATCGAGGACCCCTTCCAATAGTCGGATCTTGCTGTTGCGGCAGTGGTCCGTCTCGGTGCCCGTGAAGCCGCCCAGCTCGAAGTACCGGTTCGCGGCGTGCGCCCCGCCGCAGAACCCGAAGTACGCGCACGTCGCGCGGCAGGCCTCGACGCCCGTCACGAAGTCCGCGATCCACGGGGTGCCCGCCGCCCCCGCGACAATCTCGTCGAGCGGCTGGTGGAGCACATTTCCCGAGGTGAAATCGCCGTACCGGGCATCGTGGAACCCCGCCAGCTCGGGCGAGAGGAGCACCACCGAACCGTCGTAGGCGACCGTGGGGATCGGGTCGAGGTGCGGTGGCAGGACCGCGTCGGCGGTGCCGTCGAGTTCCGCCGCGGCGTACCGCAATGTCCATTCGATCTCGCGGACGTGGATGCGCGGCTCGCGCCGCCACGCCCCCACCAGCTCCGCCCAGAACGCGCGCACCTGCTCGCCGCGGTGGGCGTTCGAGCGCGCGTTCACGCCCTCCCGCTCCTCGATGTTGACGCCGAGCACGTCACAACCGAGGTCCAGGAAGTAGTCGTACAGCTCCCCGGCCAGCTCCGGTCGCGGGTCGGTCACCACCGCGAGGGCGGAGAACGACAGGCCGTGCCGGCGCAGCGCCTCGACGCCCTTCACGATCTTGTCGTACGCCGCTCGGCCGGCCCGGTCGACGCGTTCGCCGTTGCGCGCCTCGGGGCCGTCCACGCTCACGCTGACGCGCATCTGGTGGGCGGCGAAGAACTCGCACCACGCGTCGTCGATGA
>JAEZGP010000153.1 GCA_023437285.1 Actinomycetes bacterium
CCCTCCACAACATCGGCCATGTGTACGACGGGCACGGCGACCACCAACAAGCCCTCACCTACAACCAACAGGCCCTACCCATCCGCCGGAAGGTCGGCGACCGCGCCGGCGAAGCCACCACCCTCCACAACATCGGCACCGTCCAGTATCAAGAGGGCGATCTGTCTGCGACGAAGGCCGCGTTTGATGAGGTGCTAGAGATCCTGCGGGTCGTGGGTGACCGGTCTTCGGAAGCGATCGTGTGCTTCAACATGGCTGTTCTGCTCCTGCAGATGGCGCAGATTGAAGACGCTATCGAGCACCAGCGGCGAGCGATCGCCCTGGCAGAGCAGACTGAGCATCCTGCTTTGAACCAGATGCAGGCGTTCCTTATCCAGCTCCAGCAAGCGAGGGAAGGTTAGGCGATGGGCACTGCCATGGTCGAGGTATCGGGAGCGCAGGCCACCCAGTGGGCGGCTGACCTGCACGCCGTTCTCGCCGCGAAGGCGCGGCCCGGCGACAGTGTGTCGCCAGTGGAGGTACAGAAGAGCGCCGAGATGGTCGTTGCTGTAATCGGACTGGTGTTCGCTGGGATCGACACGGCCAAGACGATCTGGGACTGGTGGGATTCCCGCCGCCGGGACGAGGTCCAGGTCACGATCGTGCTCAGTGACGGTACGCGCGTCAATCTGTCCGGCGTCAGCCAGGGCCAACTGGAAATCGTCTTCCGGCAAAACGATGTGCAGTAGCGCGGAGTGGGCGGAGACACCCCGGTGACCGAGATGAACACGTTCGAACTGGAGATCTTCGAGCGGACCTCCAGCTACTGCGAGCTGCGGCTGTCCACTGGCGACGGTCCGCCGAAGACCCGTGGGCTGGACAGGGCCGCTGTCGAGCACCTGATCGAGATCGTGGAGCGGGACTACAGTCAGGATGCGATCAGCCAGAAAGTGTTCGGCTCGCCGCAGCTGAGCGTCCTCGGCGCGAAACTCGCCGATTTCGTCGACGGCGACGAGCGGTGGCTGGCATCGATCCTGGGTCGCCGGGCGGTCGCCACACTGCGCATCACCGCGCAGCAACGGCTACGGCACCTGCCATGGGAACTGCTGTATCGAGACGGCTCGTTCCTGACGGTCTCCGCGCCCGCACCGGTGCTGCCGGTACGGGCCGTGAGCGCCGGCGCGGCCGGGCAGACGGCTGTCGTGCCGGGTAACCGGCCGTTGCGGGTGCTGTTCATGGCGACGTCCCCGGAGGACGTCGAGCCTGTGCTCAACTTCGAGGCAGAGGAAGCGGCCATCCTGTCGGCGACCGACCGTACCGGCATGGAGCTCGTCGTTGAGGAGAGCGGCTCGCTGGAGGGCCTGCGCTTTCTCAGCAGCGACTACGGCGCGGGATACTTCGACGTTCTGCATCTGAGCGGCCACGCCACCATCGACAAGAACGGGCAGCCCACCTTCCTGGTGGAGAACGAGTTCGGAGGGCTCGTCTACGCCACCGCTGACCAGATCGCCCAGGCCATGGCCGGACGTTGGCCGCGACTTGTCTTCGTCTCCGGTTGCCTGACCGGCAACGCCCCAGACCGGGGGACGTTTCCCTCAATGAGCGAAAGCCTGGTCCACGCCGGTGCCCCCGCGGTGCTCGGATGGGCGCTACCGGTCGGCGACGCCTCCGCGACCGACTTCGCCGCCGAGCTCTACCGCGCGCTGGCCAGCGGACAGCCGCTCGATCAAGCCATCATCGAAGCCCGACAACACCTGTACACGAACAAGCGCGGCAACTGGCACCTGTTGCGCGTCTATGCCGACAAGACGCCGCTCGCTCCGATGGTGACGACTCTGCGCACCACGGGACGCGGCCGAGTCCAGGCCAGGCCCGCCGACCAGGAGTTCCTGGACCCGCAGACCCAGCTGTCCCGGGTCGCCGCCCGCGCCACGTTCGTCGGCCGAAGGCGCGTCATCCAACGCTGCCTACGCACCCTCACCAAACCCGGCGCGGCTCAGGCCCTCGTCCTGCAAGGGATGGGTGGGCTTGGCAAGAGCAGCCTCGCCTCCCGGCTCCTGGAACGCATGCCCACGCACCGGCGCGCGGTCTGGTTCGGCCGCGTCGACCTCACCAAATTCCGGGAACTCACCGACAAGATCTTCTTCCCCACCATGGGGCATCGGAACGAGGCGGCCAAACTGCTCGACAACGACGCCCCACTCGCCACCAGGCTGCGCTATCTACTCGACGTCAACGGCCCGCTCGGGCAGACCCCCTGCCTATTCGTGTTCGACGACTTCGAGGACGGCAACCTCGAACAACGCGACGGCGGCCACGTGCTCTCCGCCGCCATGGCCGACATCCTCCCGGCCCTGCTCACCGCCATCCGCGACACCGACAGCCCCAGCCGGGTCATCATCACCAGCCGCTACCGGTTCCCCACCCCGACTGGCACCCAGGTCGTCGTCGAAGCGCTGGAGACCTTCACCGAGGTGGAGCAGACCAAGAAGATCGCGAACCTGCCGCACCTGCGGCCCGGCCCCCATCTCGACCACGACATCCGCACC
>JAEZGP010000202.1 GCA_023437285.1 Actinomycetes bacterium
CGTGGCAGCCGGCGTTCGTGCGCGGCGCCGGCACGGCCCTGGGCAAGCGGGCCGCGCACTGGGTCTACGTCTCGTCGGTGAGCGCCTACGCCGCCCACGACACGGTCGGTGCCGACGAATCGGCCGAGCTGCTGCCCGCGACGACGAACGACCTCGTGGACATGGCCGAGTACGGGCAGGCGAAGGTGGCCTGCGAGCAGGCGTGCGCGGACGCGGTCGGCGACCGGCTGATGATCGCCCGCTCGGGTCTCATCGGCGGGCCGGGCGACGGGAGCGACCGGGCCGGCTACTGGGTGGCGCGCGCGGCCCGCGACCCCGACGCCCCGCTGCTCGCGCCGGACTCGGCCGACCGGCCCACCGAGGTCACCGACGTGCGCGACCTCGCGTCGTGGCTGGTCGACGTGGCCGAGCGCCAGGTGACGGGGGTCGTCGACGCGGTGGGCCCGGTGGTACCGTTCGGCGAGTGGCTGACCCTGAGCCGGGAGGTCGGCGGGCACCGGGGGCCGGTGGTCACCGCCGACGCGCAATGGCTGGCCGAGCACGGGATCGGCGAGTGGTCGGGGCCCGACTCGCTGCCGATGTGGATCGGCTCGCCCGGCTACGCGGGTCACGCTGCCCGCAGCGGCGCGACCGCGGCCGCCGCCGGGCTGACCCACCGACCCCGCGCCGAGGTGCTGACCGACACCCTGGCGTGGGAGCGCGAGCTGGGCCTCGACCGGCCCCGCAAGGCGGGGCTGAGCCCCGAACGGGAGCGGGCCGCCATCGCCGAGCTGCTCGGTTAGGCTGGCGCCGTGTCCGCCCCCCGACGCGTCGACCTGGTGCCCATGACGGCCGACGAATACTCGCCCTACCTCGAAAGACTCATCGTCGAGTACGCGGCGGAGAACGTGACCTCGGGCCGCTGGTCGGCCGAGGAGTCCGAGGCGAAGTCCCGCGAGAACGTGCTGGGCCTGCTGCCCGACGGGCTCGCGACGGCCGGCCAGCACCTGTGGGTGGCCCGCGACGCGGCCACCGGGACGCGGGTCGGCCTGCTGTGGCTGGAGATCCGCCCGGCCGCCGGCACGACGGAGGCGTTCATCTACGACGTCGAGGTCGACGCCGCGCACCGGGGCGCCGGCTACGGGCGGGCCATCATGAACGCATGCGACGACAAGGCCCGCGAGCTGGGCGCCACCCGCGTCGCCCTGCACGTGCACGGCCACAACACGGTGGCCCGCAACCTCTACACGTCGCTCGGCTTCGTCGAGAAGAGCATCACCATGGCGCGCGACCTCTAAAGCGCCCAGCCAGAAGTCTTGTCCGTAACCCTCGGGTAGCCAGGGCGGCGACCAGGCCGGACGCAACACGCCGCCCTCAACCAGCGGCCAAGATCAGCATGTTGTTAGACACCCGGCCGAAATCATCCGTGGATTGAGGCTCAGAGATCAGCCTGCACTCAATCTTGGGGCCAAAAGGCAGTCATAGCTACCGTTGCCCCCCAAGATCGAGCCGGCCGTGTGGGGGGTGGGCCAAGTCACGTCACGTGCTTGGGGCGGGTTACGTAACGATCTTTGGTGGGGTGGCGGCGGGGGTTTGTGTCGGTGGGCGTAAAGCCACTGATGTGCCGGCCACCGACGGTGACCGGCACAGCGCGTGGTGGAGCACAGTGGCGCTACCTGAAGTACCACACCTGCGTGCACCCGGCATCGCCCTGACCGCCCTGCCAAGCCATCGTCACTGAATCGCCAGCATCGCCCCGGTACGACGAGTTCACTGACAACACCGGGTAGGACTTTGTGGTCCGCGAGGGATCGAGCATCGCCACGTTGAAGATGGCGAACGGAGACTTCAGGTAGATTGCGTAGGGGTCGTAGAGCTTGTCGGAGAACGCTCTTTCAGTCCCCGATTTGTCGGTGTAGTAGCCGCCGAGGATCCATAGCTGGTTCGGTTGGTTGATGGCGTTCGGGTCACAGGGGTACGTCCCGACTTCGTGGTACACCTGCGGTTGGGCGCCGAACGCGTCGAGGCAGACGGCGTTGGCCCAGTCGTTGCCCCGTACGCTGACGATCTTGTACGCGGGTGCGTATGTCCATCCCTGGCCGCGGGACATGCCGCTGAGCTCGACCCGGACCCACCCGGTCAGCTGCAGGTGCCACTGCTGGGTCGACCGGCTGTCGTCGAATTCTTGTATCCGCGCGGTCACCATGGCGGCGTTGGTGGGGTTCATGCTGTCGAGGTAATGCCAAACTGAAGAGAAGCGCGCCGGCTGGCCGCCGTAGCGAAGGATGTTCCAGCGGCCACAGTCGTTGTTGTAGGTCGAGCGGATCCGCGCCGCACTGTTGTCGGCCGGAATGCAGCTCATCTGGTTGATGCCCAGATAGACGCCGGCGGCATGCATGGCGGCGAATCCGAAAGTCTTCGGACCGGTTTTGACCGTGTACCACTTCTCGTTCGCCGCGCCCTCGCACGGCCACTGGATCAGCTGGACCAACTCGGTGGCAGTGGCCCCGGGCACGTTGAGGCACAGCCCGGAGTTGAGGTTGCGCAGTTGGCCGGGCGTGCCCTGGAACACGTCGTTAACCCCGTTGTCGGGAATGAACTGCCACAGCTGACTGCGTTTGGCCCATCCACTTTTGTCGGCGACCCGGCGGTGCACGTTGACCCCCGCCCCGGCACTGGTGCTGTCGCCGGAGACGGTGAGCAGACTTCCGTTGGTTTCCAACCTGATCTCGAGGTACTGCGTGGTCGGGCCCCCGTACGTGGCGTGCGAGCCGGGCGTAGCGGACAGCATGGAGTTCTCGGGACCGGGGAGGTTGTTGTCGGCGTGGGCCGGCGTAGCGACAAACAGGCTCGCGGCGACAGCGAGGAGGGTGCCCACGGCAGCAGCGCGCGGGAGCCGCCGGTTGCTAAAGAAAGGTGCGACACCCAGGCCCACTATCGCCGTGCCGGCGAGGGCGAGCCCGAGGCCGGCCGCTGCCGTTCGCCGCGTGGCCACCCGGCCACGCGTGCGTCCCAGATGTCGTGGCTCGGTTCGGTAGGCGCCTACCTGCGGGCGTATCCGCGCAGCCAGGCACTGTGCCTCGGTCAATCTCCTGATGATGCCCATCGTCGTCTCCTCCTGCTCTCGCCGAGCAAGCCGTCCAGCCACCAGTGGCCGCTGCCCCAGGCGTCCTACCAGCAATTGCAGGACGTTGCTAGATCGGCAACATGTTGTCGTGTATTGTTAGGGTGAGCCATATCGCAACATGTTGTCAAGAAGGCTGGTGTGACGTGACGGACGAACTGGCCCTGCTCATCGCGGACATCTTTGAGACCGCCGGGGCACTGCGGCGCTGGGGCGAGCGCACCGCCGCCACGGAAGGGCAAACGCAGGCCCGGTGGCAGGTGCTCAGCGTGCTCTCCGGGGGCTCGCTGACCGTACCCGCGACCGCACGGCGGCTTGGCATCAGCCGGCAGGCCGTGCAGCGCACCGTGAACGAGCTCGTCGACGAAGGACTAGCCCAGGTCGTCGCTAATCCAGACCACCGGACGGCCGGGCTGCTGAAGCTGACCGACCGCGGCCGCGACGTGCTGAACCGAATCACCGCCCGCGCCACCGACGTTCACCGCGAACTGTTCGCCGACCTGCCACCCGCCGACCTGGCCCGCACCCGCACGACCCTGCGCACGCTGCTCACCCGAATACGAACAGCCGACCCGCCCGCCGACGCGGCGGATCCGACCAAGCGGTAACGTCGCTCTGTCAGTTACCAACCTTGGTATCTGCACCCCGCCGGGCCAAGGTCGGGTCAACCGAGGGTTACGGACAACACTTCTGGCTGGGCGCTTAGCGGCAGCCGCCCTCGTACCGGGCGGCCAGCCCGGGGAACGCGGCGCGCAGCGCGTGCCGGTCGCCCAGGTTGGTCCACTCCCCGGTCGGTTCGCCGTCGACCCAGCCGGCCTCCAGTTCGCCCGCGTCCACACCGGACGGTGTGACGGTCGCGTCGGCGAGGGTGTCGGGCTCCCGGAGGGCCGCGAGGTACGTGTCGCGGCCGCGCGTGATGAGCCAGCGGCGGAAGTCGAGGAACTCGGCGTCGTTGGGCCAGCCGAGCAGCAGCGTCGCCGCGTCGCGCAAGGGCCGCGTGTTGGCGAGGTCCAGATGCCGTTGCCACTGTGTAGCGAAGGCGGCCCGCTCGTCCGCGGCGGGGCCGCCCTCGCCGACGATCTGCCAGAACCGTGCCTCGTCCACCCCGTCACGATACGGTTTGTCGCGTGATCTACAAGCTGTTGGCTTCCACGGAATGGGCACAAGCGGCCGAATCGGGCCAATTCGATGGATCGGCCGTCGACCATCAGGACGGCTACATCCACTTCTCGACCGCCGACCAGGTCGTCGAGACCGCCCGGCGGTACTTCACCGACGCCTCCGACCTCACCCTGCTCGCCGTCGACCCCGACCCGCTCGGCGACGCCCTGCGCTGGGAACCCTCCCGGGGCGGCGACCTGTTCCCCCACCTCTACGCCCCGCTGCCGGTGTCGGCGGTGACCGCCGTTATCCCGTTGCCCGACAACCTGCCCACACCCGAGGCCGTCGCCGCCGCCCTCGGCCAGTAGGAGTTTGTGAATACCGTTCAGCGGGCATTCAGCTGCCTGTGGGCATAGCGGAGTGGTTTCTCAACAGGGCGGAGCGGGACAACCCGCACACCCGCATTGATGAACGCCACCCCGACGGCAGCGCGTGGAGCACCGGCAACCAGGTGCGCGCCCTCTTCCACGGACACGAGTACTTCCGGGAGGTGCTGCGCGTCGTCGAGGGGACCCGGGCGGGCGACCTCATCCTGTTCACCGACTGGCGCGGCGACGCCGACGAACGGCTCGCGGGGCCGCGTACCGAGGTCGCCCGGGTGCTCGCCGCCGCCGCGCGGCGCGGCGTACTCGTCAAGGGTCTGATCTGGCGCTCGCACGCCGACCGCCTGCACTTCAGCGCGGCCGCCAACCGACGGCTGGCCGACGAGCTGCGCGCGGCGGGCGGCGACGTGCTGCTCGACATGCGCGTCCCGCCCGGCGGCTCGCACCACCAGAAGCTGTTCGTGGTGCGCCACCCGGGCCGGCCCGAACGCGACGTGGCCTTTGTGGGCGGCATCGACCTCAGCCATGGCCGCAACGACAGCCACGCCCACCAGGGCGACCCGCAGCGGCCGCCGATGGCGGAGGCGTACGGTCCGCGGCCGCCGTGGCACGACATCCAGCTCGAGATCCGCGGCCCGGCCGTCGGCGATGTCGAGCTGACCTTCCGGGAGCGGTGGGGCGACCCGACCCCGCTGACCCACAACCCGGTGCGGTTCCTGCGCGACCGGCTCTCCGGCCGCGCCACGGTCGGCGAACGGATGCCGCCGCAGCTGCCCGACCCGGCGCCGGCCGGCGGGCACGCCGTCCAGCTGCTGCGCACGTACCC
>JAEZGP010000213.1 GCA_023437285.1 Actinomycetes bacterium
GGTGCCAGCCGGGTGATCGCTGGTTGCGGTGCGATCGTGCGGTGGTGCCGTCAACGATCGCTGTCCGCGGTACGGATGTGCAGCCGTGTGCGCCAAGGTCGCCACGTGCGGTACCACCGTGTAGTCCAGCCGCGCGTTCGTACCGCAGATCGTGATCAACGCACGCGAGCACACAGGTGCGCCGCCTCGCCGATGACCTCGCGGTGCTTCTCCCTGGTCGTGACCAGCGCCAATAGGAGCGCCGAGACCCGGCGCTTGCGAGGGTCGCTGTGGACGTACTCGGTGCCAGCCGGGTGATCGCTGGTTGCGGTGCGATCGTGCGGTGGTGCCGTCAACGATCGCTGTCCGCGGCACGGATGTGTAGCCGTGTGCGCCAAGGTCGCCAGGTGCGGTACCACCACGTAGTCCAGCCGCGGGTTCGTACCGCAGATCGCGATCAACGCATGCGAGCACACAGATGCGCCGGCTCGCCGGCGACCTCGTAGTGCTTCTCCCTGGTCGTGAACAGGGCCGATAGGTGCGGCCGGTCGCCGGCCCGCGAGCTCGCCTTATGCGCACATATGGCGCCGCCTGAAACCTTCCGTATCGCCGTATGCGCACATACGGTGGCTCGCCGCCCCTCCTGCGCCGCCCTTTGTGCACATAAGGCGGCTCGCGGCCCCTCCTGCGCCGCCATTTGTGCACATGCGGCGGCTCGCGGTCCTGCCGGCAGACCATTTGCGCACATGCGGCGGTCGTTGAGCCCTGGGTGCTGCCATATGTGCGCATTGGGCGACCTCGAACCTGCCAGGGTGCCTCCATATGTGTGCATATGGCGGTGACGGGTGCGAGGGGGCGACGGAGGCGTGGTCACTGCCGGCGTCGTGGCGCCTACCCGTGATCGCTCAGCACGCCCGCATCAGGGATCGCCACATCTGCCCATGTCCCGCCGCCGCCCCACTCACCTCACCTGGACGTTTGGTCAGTTGGGCGTGGAATACCGGCGTGAATTACACGCGTAACTGTCCAAATGTCCGCCGGGGCGGATGCGGGGGGCGGGGGGAGGGGACCCGGAAGACGGGAGGGAGGGAAAGCGGGGGGTTAGCTTGTTATGTCCTTGCGGGTGAAGCGGTAGAAGGCGATCGCGAAGAGGGTCGTGGACATGGCCAGGGAGACGATCGTGCCGCGGACCAGTTCGTCGGTCTGGACGGGGGTGCCGAGGAAGCCTAGCCACGCGTTCGCGTAGTGGGTGGGCAGGAAGTTGCGCAGGACGCCGAGGGCCGTGATCTGGTCGAGGATGCTGGAGAGGATCTGCAGGACCACCGCGCCGCCGACCGCGCCGAGCGGCGCGTCCGTGAGGACCGAGAGCAGGAAGGCGAGCGACGCCACGATCAGCAGCATGATCGCGATGTAGCCGACGGCGCCCATGAGGCGCAGCAGGCCTTCGCCCGCCGACAGTTCGTCGGCGATCGTGGAGCGCAGGGGGTGCCAGCCGTAGCGCAGCGTGCCGGCCGCGAGGGCCGTGCCGACCAGCAGCAGGATCGCGAATCCGGAGTAGAGCAGCGCGACGATGAGCTTCACGCCGAGCAGGCGGCCGCGGGGTACCGGGATCGCCAGCAGGTAGCGCAGGGAACCCCAGTTGGCCTCGGACGCCACCGTGTCGCCGTGGAACAGCGCCACGACGACGACCAGCAGGAACGACATGGAGACCAGCAGGACGAACAGGGCGAAGTTCAGACCGCCGGCGGTGGCGAGGCTGACCAGGCTGCCGAACGCGCCGGGGCCGTTGTCGTCGTCGCCGTCCCCGCCCAGCTCGAAGGCCCCCAGGACGATCAGCGGCAGGACGATCATGAAGGCCAGGGCGAACCGGGTACGCGGCCGGCTGGCCTGCCGGCGCAGTTCGGTACCGACGGTGAAGGTGCTCATCGCTCCCCGCTCGCTCGGGTGTTGCCGCCAACCAGGCTCAGGAACGCGTCCTCCAGGCGCCGGCGCGGGACCACGCGGTCCACGCCCACGCCCGCGCCGACCAGGGCGCTCACCACGTCGGCGCGCGACGTGCCATTCAGGTCCACCACAAGGCCGGAGCGTCCGTCGCGGTCGACGGAGCGCACCGTGTCCAGCGACGCCAGCACCTGCTCGGCCGCCGGCACGTCGGAGACCTCGAACTGGGCCACCGGGGAGTCGCCCACGATGTCGGCCACCTCGCCGCTCGCCACGATCTCGCCCTTGTGCATGACGACCACGTGCGTGCAGGTCTGCTCGACCTCCGCGAGCAGGTGCGAGGAGACGAGTACGGCCCGGCCGTCGCGGGCGTACTCGCGCAGCACCGTGCGCATCTCGGCGATCTGCGGCGGATCCAGCCCGTCGGTGGGCTCGTCGAGGACCAGCAGTTCGGGCAGGCCCAGCATGGCCTGCGCGATGGCCAGCCGCTGCCTCATGCCATGGGAGTACGTGCGGACCTTGCGCTGGACGGCGTCGCCGAGGCCGGCGATCTCCAACGCCTCGTCCAGGTGCGCCTCGGCGTCGGGGCGGCCGGTGGAGCGCCAGTACAGGCGCAGGTTCTCGAGGCCGGACAGGTGCGGCAGGAAGCCGGGGCCCTCGACCAGCGCGCCGAGGCGGCTCAGGACCGGTGCGCCGGGGGTGAGCTTGTGGCCGAAGATGAGCACCTCGCCCTTGGTCGGGCGGGTCAGCCCCATGAGCACGCGCAGCGACGTGGTCTTGCCGGCGCCGTTGGGTCCCAACAGGCCGACGACCTGGCCGCGCTCGACCGTGAAGTCCACCCGGG
This sequence comes from Actinomycetes bacterium, assembly GCA_023437285.1. Taxonomy (GTDB): domain Bacteria; phylum Actinomycetota; class Actinomycetes; order Mycobacteriales; family Micromonosporaceae; genus Luedemannella. The sequence continues at coordinate 2,765 of JAEZGP010000213.1, forward strand.
AGACGGCCACGAACCCGTCGGCGTACTCCTTGCGCAGGCCGCGTACGACGAGCGGCGTGTCCGCGTACTCGTCAATGACCTTGATTTCGGCGTTGCGGCGCCGGCGGCGCGCGACGAACAGCACCACCGCGAGCCCGACCGCGAGCGTCGCCACCAGGCCGGCCAGGACCCAGCGCCACACGGTCTCCTGCGTGGCGATCGGGGTGCCGCTGGCCACCGGCAGGCTGATCGTGGACCGGTCGTCGGCGCCGACGCCGACCGTGTAGACGGCCGGGGCGGCGGGGGAGGCGAAGCCCTGGTCGGTGGTCGACATGGTGATCATCAGGCGGTGGCCGGCCTCGAACCGGGCGGCGATCGCGGGCAGCGTCACGGTGACCGGCGCGGCCTCGGCGATGTCGGCCGGCAGCCCGGTGAGGCGTACGGGCGAGACGAGGCCGAACGGCAGGCTGGCGCCCGACGACGTGTCGACGTCGTAGAGCTTGACGAACAGCACCGCCTCGCCCGTCGGTGAAGCGGCGCGGATCGTGACGGTCGGCGTGCCGAGCACGTCGAGGGTCTCGGTCAGCGGCGGGGAGAGGAAGTCGGCGTGCTGCCCGGGGACCTCCAGGGACACGCCGCTGATCAGGCTGGACAGACTGCTCGCCCCCGGGATCGTGGAGATGGCCGCGGGGGTGCCGCCGGGCGGGTTGAAGATCTGCTGGGGTTTGCCGGCCACGTCGACGGTCGTCGTCCCGGTGCCGCCCAGGTTCGGGTACCGCTCCAGGGAGAACGCCGACGTGGTGGGGCGACGGTTGGAACTGCTGGTGTTGAAGCCGGTGATGCGGGAGTAGGTGAACTGGGCGTCGGGCACCTCGCCCTTGCCGCGCAGGTAGTGGTCGAGCCAGGTCAGGGTCAGGTAGCGGCCGCGGTCGGCGTCGGCCTGCGGTCCGGCGCCGCCGTCGTGGCCGCCGGTGAACCAGTCGACGTGCACGGGGGTGCCGTTGGCGGCGATCCCGCGCGCGTTGGCGTCGGCCTCGGTGAGCGGGAACAGCGAGTCGGCCTGGCCCTGGATGAGCATGGTCGGCGCCTTGATCCTGTCGAGGATCGAGGCGGGGCTGGACCGGCGCAGCAGCGCCAGGTCGGCGTCGGTGGCCTTGCCGGTGGCGGCGATGCGCAGGTACGTGTCGCAGATGTCGCGGGCGAAGTTGCCGCAGTCGGGGCTGGCGCTGGTCGCGCCGGTGTCGGGCATGCGCGGCTCGTCGTCGTTGTCGCGGGTGATACCGGCCAGGGCGCCGGCGAGACCGCCGCTGCCGGCGTTGCTGCCGCTGGAGAAGAACACGCCGGCCCACTGCTTCTTGAACACTCCGGCCGTGGGCGGCTGGCCGCTGGCCTCGGGCAGGAACGCCGTCGACAGGTCATTCCAAGTGATCATCGGCACGATCGCGTCGAGCCGCGGGTCGTGGCCGGCGAGCAGCAGGGCCAGCGCGCCGCCGTACGAGCCGCCGACGACGCCGATTTTCGGGTCGCCGGCCGCGTCCTTGCGCACCTCGGGCCGGTCCGCGAGCCAGTCGACGAGGAACTTCGCGTCGCGTACCTCGTAGTCGGGGCTGTTGAGGTGAATCTGGCCCGTACTGCCCGAAAAGCCCTGGGCGGTCCACGTCAGCACGGCGTACCCGGCGTTCGCCAGGTCTTCGGCCTGGACCCGCATGCTGCGCTTCGTGCCGCCGAACCCGTGCGCCAGCATGACCGCCGGCACCGGGTTGTCGGCGCTGGCGCCGTCCGGGACGAAGAACGTCGTGTCCAGCGTGACGGGTTCGTTGCCGGCCGGCCCGCTCATCACGTTCAGCCGGGCGTCGTGCACCGTGAAGTTCTTCGGCGCCGGCCAGGCCGCCCAGGTGATCAACGCACCTAAGCCCGTGACCAGCGCTAATCCCGCCGCGACCCGACGGCGGGTGAATCTGATCGAGGGCAGCCCGAAACGCATGGGCACCACGCTACGGCGCGACCGTTGCCGGCCGCCTCAGTGGTTACCCCTATCAGGATTTCGTGACCTCTCAGCGACGGTTGCGGCTGCGTTGTCGGGTGGCCCGCAGCCGGCGCAGGCGTCTGATCAAGGCAGGGTCGTGGCTCAGCGCCGCCGGGTTGTCCAACAGCGCGTTGAGCGACTGGTAGTAGCGCGTCGGCGAGATGTTGAACTGATCCCGAATCGCCTGCTCCTTGGCGCCCGCGTAGCGCCACCACTGCTTCTCGAACGCCAGGATCTCCCGCTGTCGGTCGTCGAGGGCCGGCCCGGTCTCCGTCGGGGCTTCGGACTCCACATCGGTCGGCCAGTCAAGCTCGTCGTCTGTCCGTTGGATACCAACCTGGGGAAGGCGATCGATGTCCAGACTCTCTTCGGTGTCTGCGGCATCCATAACAGAACAGGCTAGTTCAGACCCCCGACAGTACGGGAGCCCCAGCGCGAAGTACGCCCGTGACCTGCAAATCTTCGTCCATTAGTACGAGATCCGCGCGTCGGCCGGCGGTCACGGCGCCGATCTGCTCCGACAGCCCGAGCACGAACGCGGGCGTCGTGGCCGCCATGACCGACGCGTCAACGATCGACACTCCACTGTGCACGGCGTGGCGGAACGCGGCGTCCATGGTGAGCGTGCTGCCCGCGACGGCACCGCCCTCGGTGCGTACCACCCCGTCCGCGACGCGTACGGGCAGGCCACCCAGCTCGTACGGGCCGTCCGGCATGCCCGCCGCCGCCACCGCGTCGGTGACCAGGGCGACCCGGGCCGCGCCGGCCATCTGGGCGGCGAAGCCCAGCATCCCGTCGTGCAGGTGCGCCGGGTCGGGGACCAGCTCGCACACCACCCCGGCCGCCCGCAGCAGGGCCACGATCGGGCCGGGATCGCGGTGGTGGATCGGCCGCATGGCGTTGCAGACGTGCGTACCGACGCTGGCGCCGGCCCCCACGGCCGCGAGCGTCTGCTCGTACGTCGCGTCGGTGTGGCCCACGGCCGCGACCACCCCGCGCTCCACCAGCAGCCGGATGGCGTCCAGCGCACCCGGCAGCTCGGGGGCGAGGGTCACCATGCGGACGCCGCCGAGGTCGAGCAGGGCGGCCAGCTCGTCGAGGTCCGGATCGCGCAGGTGGGCCGCGTTCTGCGCGCCGCACCGGGCGGCCGCCAGGTACGGGCCCTCGTAGTGGATGCCCGCGAGCGCCCCGGACGCGATCAGCGGGGCGAACGCCGCGGTCGCGTCGCGCAGCGCGTGCGTCGGGGCGGTGACCAGGCTGGCCAGCATGGTGGTGGTGCCGTGCGCCAGGTGGAAGGCGACCGCCCGGGCCGCCTCGTCGGCGTCGCCGCTGGTGAAACTCGCCCCGCCGCCCCCGTGCATGTGGATGTCGACGAACCCGGGCAGCACCCACGCCGCCGCCAGGTCGGCGCCCTCGGTGTCGCCAGGCTCGGGCAGCCCGTCCGACGGGTCGTTCTCGACGATCTCGGCGATGTGGCCGTCGACGATCTCGATCGTGCCGTCGCTGACGATCCCCGTAGGGGTCACGACGCTGCCGCGTACTCTCATGGTTGCGTTCCGTCCGTGGTGATCAGGTCGAGGGCGAGCAGGGCCGCGCCGAGGCAGCCGGCCTCGTCGCCCAGCCCGGCGCGGGTCAGGGGCGGGATGTGGTGGAACGCGCGGCGCTCCGCCAGCCGCGCGCGCAGCGGCTCCAGGAGCGTCTCGCCGGCCTCGGCCAGCCCGCCGCCGAGGACCACGAGTTCGGGGTCGTAGAGCGCGATGCCGGTGAGCAGCCCGTCGGCCAGCACCTCCACGGCCGTCTGCCACACCTGCCGGGCCAGCGGCTCGCCCGCCGCGACCCGCTCCGCCACGACGGCCGCCGTGATCTCCGGGTGGCCGTTGGCGGTCACGGCCTGCTCCCGGTAGGCGCGCGCCACGCTGGCCGCCGACGCGTACGCCTCCACGCAGCCGCGCCCCCCGCACCCGCACGGCCGGGCGTCGGGCCCACTGCGCACCCGGATGTGACCGATCTCGCCCGCCGCGCCGTGCGCGCCCTGGTCGATGTGCCCGTCGAGGGCGTACCCGCCCGCGATGCCCGTACCGATCGCGATGAACAGCATCCGTCGGGTGCCGAGCCCGGCGCCCAGGCGGGCCTCGGCCAGCGCGCCGGCCCGCACGTCGTGGCCGAGGGCCGCGGGCACGCCCAACCGCCGCGACACAAGATCTTTCAGGGGTACGTCCCGGAAGCCCAGGTTCGCCGACCACTTGGCCACCCCGGCGGCCTCGTCGACGATGGCGGGCACCACGACGCCGGCGGCGACCGGTCGCCGGCCCTGCGCGTACGCGGTCGTGGACAGCTCGGCGGCGGCGTCGAGGATCGTGTCCACGACGGCGTCGGGCCCCCGCTCACGGCCCGTGGCGAATCGCCTGGTCAGCACGACCCGGCCGGCCATGTCCACGAGTGCGCACTTGATCCCCGTACCGCCCACGTCGACGGCGACGGCCACGTCCTTGGGGGTTGTCTGGGTCATGGGGGCCTGCTTCGGGGGCGAGGGGTGCGGACACGGAGACGTTTCGCGCAACAGCTTGATCGAAGCGAGCGCTACCGCGCATTATTGTGCATTGGCTAGCGAGGAGGTCAGTGTGGACCGGTACGCGCGGTGGAACGCGCTGCTCGAACTGCTTACCGAGACCGGAAGAATCACGGTCGAGGACGCGGCAGAGCGGCTCGACGTTTCCCAGGCGACCATCCGGCGCGACTTCGACCAGCTCGCCCAGCAGCAGATGATCACCCGTACGCGCGGCGGCGCCGTCGTCAACGGCGTCTCCTACGACCTGCCGCTGCGCTACAAGTCCGCCAAGCACGTCCCCGAGAAGCAGCGCATCGGCGCGGCCGCCGCCGCGCTCGTGCAGCCCGCCCAGGTGGTCGGCCTGACCGGCGGCACCACCACGACCGAGGTGGCCCGGGCCCTGGCCAGCCGCGCCGACCTGGCCACCACCGGCCCCGACGGTGCCCAGCTCACCGTCGTCACCAACGCCCTCAACATCGCCAACGAGCTGCTCGTCCGGTCGCGCATGAAGATCGTCGTGACGGGCGGGGTGGTGCGCCCCCAGTCGTACGAGCTGGTCGGGCCGCTCGCCACGGGCATCCTGCGGGAGCTCACCCTCGACATCGCGTTCCTCGGGGTCGACGCCGTCGACCCGGCGCTCGGCGCCGCCGCGCACCACGAGGGCGAAGCCGCCATGAACAGCCTGCTCGCCTCCCGGGCCCGGCGGGTCGTGGTGATCGCCGACGCGTCCAAGCTGGGCCACCACGCGTTCGCCCGGGTCTGCCCGATCGAGCGGGTGGAGAGCCTGGTCACCGACACCGACGCCACGGACGAGCAGGTGCGCGGGTTCGAGGCGGTGGGCGTACACGTGATCAGGGTCTGACGTCCGGCAGGCCTGGCCACGGGACGCGCCTGATCAGCCGGTCGATGAGGACGCCCAGGAACAGGCCGGCGACCATGTCGGTCAGCCAGTGCCAGCCCAGGTACGTCGCCGTGAAGCCCACGATGATCGGTGGCGCGATCCGCAGGGTCCGTCGCCACGCCGGGTGGGCCGCGAACCAGCCAGCCAGGAGCAGGACAATCACCCCGTACCAGACGATGGTGTTGACCGCGTGCCCGGACGGGTACGACAGCCCGAACCCGGGCTGGCTGAACAGCTGGACCTCCACGTCGTCCGGCAGGTCGGAGTGCGGCGCGGCCCGGTGGAACAGGTACTTCAGCGGCAGCACCACCAGGGCGATGCCGACGAACGTCGCGACGACCGGCGCCAACGGCCACAGGGTGCGCCTCCGCCAGGCCAGCACCCCCGCGATGACCAGCGTGATCGCGGCGAGCGCCCCACCGCTGCCGAGCCGGTTGACCCACTGCGCGATCGTGTCGGCCACCGGCGGCCGGTGCGCGTCCACGAGGTTGCGCACCCAAAGATCAAGATCGAGTACGGCTGGGAGCGCCAGCAGCGCGGTCATCGCCGCGAACCCGGCGACCATGAGGACCTCGACCCACCAGCCGGCCGCCCGTCCCCGTTTCGTCACGCTGTCACGCTACCTGGGTTGTCGTCGCCGCCCGTGGGTGGCGAGGCGTCGGTGAGGATGGCGCCCAGCCCCGCCCGGGTTGTGATCACCAGCAGGCGGTCGCCCGGGTCCAGGCGGTGGTGGTCCGGTGGGCGCCAGATCGTCTCCGGCGCGCCCGTCGTCGCCCCGCCCGGCGTGAGCGCGAGGACCCGTACCTCCTGGTGTTGTCTTGTCTGGCCGACCGCCTGGCCCGCCAGGCGGGCACCGGCCGCCACGGGCACCTCGGCCACCAGCAGCACCCGCCGCTCCACCGGGATCGTCCCGATCACCTCGCGTTCCAGCAGGGCGGCCGCGAAGGCCGGCGCCGCCACGTACGACACGCTGCGCGACACCACGATGCCGTAGCTGCGCTGCACCAGCTCGGCGAAGTCACCGTCGAACAGGCGGAGCACCGCGCGGATGCCCGGGTTGGCGCGGCGGGCGTGCAGCGCCGCCTCCAGGTTGATGACGTCGTCGGTCGACAGCGCCACCAGAGCCCGGGCCGCGCCGATGTTCGCCTGCCGCAGCGTCGACTCCCGGCTCGCGTCGCCGACGATCAACGGGATGTTCAGTTGCTGGGCGATCGCGACGCCGCGCGCGTCCTCATGCTTGTCGACCGCGACCACCTGCAGGCCCAGGTCGTGCAGTTGCTGGATGACCCGGGTGCCCACGTTGCCCAGGCCGATGACCACCACGTGGCGCGAGTAGCCCAGCGTGGCCAGCGCGTCCCACGGGGTCGTCACCATCGTCTCGACCACCGCCGCGGTGACCGTGGGGATGAGCGCCACCCCGGCGATCACGACGATGAGCTGCGCGATCTGCAGGTACAGCGGCTGACTGAAGTCCGGGTCGTTGCCGCCGCCCAGCGCCATGAGGATCGTCGTGTCGATCAGGCCCCACAGGCTGAGGTCATCGTCGAACGCCCGCATGCCGCTGCCGATGAGCAGCAGCACCAGCAGGCCCAGCGACAGCCGCCACAGCGGGCGGGCCGCGAGGACGCGCAGCATCGCCGCGGCCGCCAACGGGCTGCGGATGATGCGGCTCGCCCGCCGCCGCCACCGCCGTTGCATCATCGGGTCCGCCGCCCCGTCCGGCGTCGCCGCCGTCGCCAACACCAGGTCCGCAGTTGCGTCGTTGTCGGGCAACAGCACCGGATCGTGCTCGTGGCTGGTCACCGCCAGGCCGCAAAGGACCTGTTCGGGGTGCACATCGACGCGGCGGGCGACGAACAACGTACGCCCCGGCAACCGGATGTGCGTGGGCGTCACCTCGCCGAGCGTCGCCGCCACGAACGCCGGCGCCGCGATCGCCGCGTCGGAGAGCACCATGCAGTCGGTGAACATCGCCCGTACGCCGCGACCCAGGTGCATGTTGAACATGCGGATCACCAGCCGGATACCGGGCTTCAGGTCCTGCGCCAACAGTGCCGCATGGATGTTGCCGACGTCGTCCTGATGCATGATCGCCATAGCGTCGGCGGTACCCACGCCCGCCGCGGTGAGCGTCGCCGCGTCCACGGCATCCGCCTCGATGACTTCGATGCCCTCGATCGCCGCGATCCGGGAACCGTGGTTACGGTGCCGGTCGCGGATGATCGCCGTCACGCGTACGGGGTACCGGCTCACCAGTTCGTCGATCAGCCGGTGCGCGAGCGGATCGTCCCCGCACACAATGACGCGCCGGGTCGTACCGTCCTCATCGGACCGTTGCGCGCGGCGCAGCACCCGCCACTGCTGCGACCAACTGCGGCCCCGCCTCCGCATGCCGGTCAACCAGGCCTTATCACGATCGGTAAGCTCGCCGGCGTCGACGACCGGGTCCTGCGCGTCACGCTCCGGGGGTACGCCTGTCACGCGGCGATGGTAGTGACTTCTGGCGACCCGAGCCGCCCCTTGGACGGCCCTGCCTTTTGGGCGCTTATGGCGGTGCGTGGGTGCCCGGGCTCCGCCATATGTGCACAAAGGGTGGTACGACGAAGGTCTCGGGCGCCATTTGTGCACATATGGCGACGCTGTGGGGGTGCACGGTCGCCGTATGTGCACATATGGTGACGCTGTGGGGGTGCACGGCCGCCATTTGCGCACATAGGGCGACGCTGTGAGGGTGCACGGCCGCCATTTGCGCACATAGGGCGACGCTGTGAGGGTGCACGGCCGCCGTTTGTGCGCATAGGGCGAGGCGGGTGAGATCGTGGGCGCCGTTTGTGCGCATAGGGCGGTGCGGGTGAGGTCCTGGGCCGCCGTTTGTGCGCATAGGGCGAGGCGGGTGAGATCGTGGCCGCCGTTTGTGCGCATTGGGCGGGGTGGGTGAGGTCCTGGGCCGCCGAATGTGCACATATGGCGAATGAGGCGGGCGACGGGATCTACAACGCGTTCGGGGGGGGGCCCCCCCCCCCGGGGGCGCCC
>JAEZGP010000214.1 GCA_023437285.1 Actinomycetes bacterium
CCATGGTGCGGCACCTGCTGCTCGGCATGGCCGGCCCGCTGCTGCTCGTGCTCGGCCGGCCGGTCACCCTGGCCCTGCGCGCGCTGCCGGCCGGCGGCGTCCGGCGCGGGCTCGTCCGGGTCCTGCACTCCGCCCCGGTCGGCGTACTGATCTTCCCGCCCGTCGCCGCCGCCCTCGACGCGGGCGGCATGTGGGTGCTGTTCCGCACGCCGCTGCTGACCTGGTCGGCGTCGCGGCCGTGGCTGGACCTGTTCGTCCACGTCCACGTGCTCGCCGCGGGCCTGTTGTTCAGCGCCGCCGTGTGCCAGCTCGACCCGGTACGCCGCCGCTACGGGGTGCTCACACGCGGCGCGGCGCTGGTCGCGGCGGCCGCCGCACACGGCATCCTCGCCAAGCTGCTGTGGGCCCAGGCGGGCACGGCCGACGGCCGGCGGGCCGCGTTGATCATGTATTACGGCGGCGACCTGGTGGAGATCGGCCTGGCCGTCGTCGTCGCGGTCGGCTGGTACGCCGCCGGAGGTCGGGCCCTGCGCCGAGGTTTGACGAGCGCCCCGCGTGGTAGACAACCAGGCCACACCGCACCGGCGTTGACCACGCGGCGGTAGGGCCGTCTCGGCGGTCCGGACGGGCCTGCCACCTGCGTGACCGGGCCGGCGCGCGAACGCGGCCGTTGACGCCGAATGGACGGTGGCGCCATGAGCACACCGATCAGCCCTCCGCCCGTCACCCGATGGCAGCCGGACTACCTGCCCGCGTACGTCGCCAACGGCGTCATCGGCCTGCGCGTCGGACCGGTGCCCCACCTGCGCGGAGTGGCCATCGTGAGCGGATTCGAGGGCCTGGACAGCACGGAACTGATCACGTCGTTCGCCCGCGCGCCCTACCCGGTCGCGGCCGACCTGCGCGTCGGCAAGGTCAAGCTGTCCGGCTCGCCCGAACGGGCCACGCTGCACGAACAGCGCTATGACTTCGCCGCCGGCGAGTTGCACACCCGCATCTCGTTCGACGGGGACGACGCGCGGGCCGAGGTCGACGTCCTCACCTTCTGCAGCCGTACCCTGCCGACGATCGCGTTACAGGAGATCGTGGTACGCGTCGACCGCGACTGCGACCTCATGCTGTCGGCCGGCGTCGACACCGAGCGCCTGCCCGGCACCTGGGGCGACCGAATGATCAACCGGTTCGACGTCGACGGGCTGCTGCGCTGGGTCAGCTACGGCGGTACCGGCTCGTGCGGCGCCGCCTACGTGACCGAACTGTCCGGCGCCGAACACGCCGGGCAGACGGTCGACGCCGGCGCGGACGCGCCGCTGAACACCAGCTACACGATCCGGGCCCGGGCGGGCCGGCCGTACCGGCTGCGCCAGCTCACCAGCCTGGTGCCCGACGCGCTGCACCGCCAGCCGCACCTGCAGGCGGTCCGGCTGGCGCACGCCGCCCGTACCCGGGGCTTCGACGAGCTGCGTCGGGACAACGCGCGGACCTGGGACGACCTCTGGCAGGGACGCGTCGTGCTCGCCGGCGCGCCGCGACGCTGGCAGGCAATGGCCGATGCCGCGTACTTCTACCTGCACACCTCGGTCCACCGCTCGTCGCCGAGCAGTACGGGCCTGTTCGGCATGGCGTACTGGCCTGACTACCACTACTACCGCGGCCACGTCATGTGGGACATCGAGACGTTCGTCGTCCCGTCGCTGCTGCTCACCCAGCCGGAGGCGGCGCGCACGTTGCTGATGTACCGGTCGGCGCGGCTCGGCGGCGCGCGGGCCAACGCCGCCATGGCGGGTTTCGGCGGACTGCACTTCCCCTGGGAGTCCAGCATGCTGGTGGGCGAGGAGGCATCCCCGCTGAACTCCCCGGCGCCCGACAAGGAACACCACGTCGGCATGGGCGTCGCGTTGGCGTTCGCCCGGTACGCGCACGCCACGGGCGACCGCGAGTTCGCCGCCACGCACACGTGGCCGGTGCTCGACGGCGTCGCCGAATGGATCGAGAGCCGACTGGTCCGCACACCGCGAGGCTGCGAGATCGAGCGCGTGAACGGCATCGCCGAGATCGAGGGCACCGTCGACAACAACGCGTTCGTCAACATGGCCGCGGCGGTCGTCCTGCGCGAGGCCGCCGCGTTCGGCCACGCCCTCGGCCGGGGACGGCCGGAGTCGTGGGAGAAGTCGGCCGTCGACATGATCCTGCCCATCGACCCGACCACGGGTGTGATCTACAACCACGACGGGTTCGACCCGGACGCGCCGAAGGCCGCCACGCCCGAGGCACCCGCCGGACTGGTCCTCGTCGGCTTCGAGACCGACCCCGAGACCGAACGGCGCACCTACGACTACTACCTGCGGCTGGCCGACAGGTACGTGGGTTCGCCCATGCTGTCGGCCCTGTTGGGCGTCTTCGCGGCGCGCCTCGGCGACCGGGCCCTGGCCCTGGAGATGTTCGAGCGCGGGTACGCGGACTTCGTCGTGGACCCGTACCTGACGACGCTGGAGTACGACCCGGCCGTGTTCCCCGAGGAGACCCGCGCGGGCCCGTTCTCGGCGAACCTGGGCGGCTTTCTCACCGCCTGCCTGTACGGGCTCCCCGGGCTCGAACTCAACGGCGGTGACCCGGCCGGCTGGGCCCGCCGCCCCATCACCATGCCGGACGGCTGGGACGCGGTGACCGTGGCGCGGACCTGGGTCCGCGGCCAGGCCGCCACGCTGACCGCCGAGCACGGGGCGCCGCGCGCCACGCTGCTGCTCAGCTGAGCGAACGCGGCAACGACGGCGGCGAGAATCACTGTCGCGAATCGACCGCTGCCCCCGCCGCGATGGGATCATGGGGCCGGCCCGATGGCCCTCGGCACCTCGCAGCAAGGAGAACCGTGTTCAACGCCTCGTTCGCCCTCGACCCCGCCCACGTCGTGGCGCCGGTGCAC
>JAEZGP010000217.1 GCA_023437285.1 Actinomycetes bacterium
ACCCTGGACACCGACCCGTACGCCGGGTTCGCCATCGACGCGCCGGCCGCGCTGCGGCGGGCGTACCGGGGGACGGTGCTGCGCATCGCCGCGGCCGACCTGACCGGCGCCGCGGACCTCGAGCAGACCATGGCCCGGCTGTCGCTGCTCGCCGACGCCACGCTGCGCGCCGCGTACCTGCTGGCGGTGGCCGAGCGCGGCGGCCCGCCACCCCGGCTGGCCGTGGTCACCATGGGCAAGTGCGGCGGGCGTGAGCTGAACTACGTCAGCGACGTCGACGTGATCTTCGTGGTGGCCGGCGACGAGGACCTCACGGCCGGGCAGGCCATCGCGAGCCGGCTCATGGTGATCTGCGGCCAGGCGGCCTGGCAGGTCGACGCGAACCTGCGGCCGGAGGGCAGCCGGGGGCCGCTGGTGCGTACCCTCGCCTCGCACCTGGCGTACTACAAGCGGTGGGCCCGCACCTGGGAGTTCCAGGCGCTGCTCAAGGCCCGGCCGGCCGCCGGCGACCTGGCGCTGGGGGCCGAGTGGCTCGAGGCGCTGCAACCGCTGGTGTGGGGGGCCGTCGAGCGGCCCGACATCGTCGAGGACGTGCGCGCCATGCGCCGGCGCATCATCGACAACGTGCCCCGCAAGGAACTCGACCGCGAGATCAAGCGGGGGCCCGGCGGGCTGCGCGACATCGAGTTCGCCGTACAGCTGCTGCAACTGGTGCACGGGCGGGCGGACGAGGCGCTGCGCTCACCGTCCACGTTGGACGCCCTGCGGGCCCTCACCAGCGGCGGTTACGTGGGACGCGCCGACGGCGAGGCGCTCGTCGACGGGTACCGGTTCCTGCGTACGGTCGAGCACCGCCTGCAGCTGCAACGGTTGCAGCGCACGCACACCGTGCCGACCGACCCGGTGGCCCTGCGCTGGCTCGCTCACGCGCTGGGCTACCGCACCGACCCGCAGGCCGACGCCGTCGAGCAGTTCCGCACCGCGTGGATCACCCACGCCCAGGAGGTGCGCCGGCTGCACTCCAAGCTCGTCTACCGGCCGCTGCTGGAGGCGGTGGCCCGGGTACCCAGCGAGGACCTGCGGCTGACGCCGAAAGAGGCCGGCGTGCGCCTGGAGGTGCTCGGCTTCGCCGACCCGCCCGGCGCCCTGCGCCACCTGGAGGCGCTGACCGGCGGCGTGTCCCGGTACGCGGCCATCCAGCGCACGCTGCTGCCCGTACTGCTCAGTGAGTTCGCCGACGCGCCGGAGCCCGACCGGGGGCTGCTCGCCTACCGGCAGGTGTCCGACACGCTGCGCGGCACGCCGTGGTATCTGCGGCTCATGCGCGACGGCGGCCCGGTCGCCCTGCGGCTGGCCCGGCTGCTGAGCCTGTCGCGGTACATCACCGAGTTGCTGGTGCGCGACCCCGAGGCGCTGCGGCTGCTCGCCGACGACGCCGAGCAGGTGCCGCGCAGCCGCGAGTCGCTCATGGACGGGTTCTTCGCCGCCGCCGACCGCCACTTCGGCGCCGGGGCGTCGGTGAGCGCCGTGCGCGCGCTGCGCCGCCGCGAGCTGTTCCGTACCGCGTGCGCCGACATCCTGGGCGGCCTGGCCGCGGCCGCGCCGCCCAACAGCACGCCGCTGTCGACCGTACGGCTCGACGCCGCCGAGGTGGGCCAGGCGCTCGCCGACGTCGCCGACGCCACCCTCGCCGCCGCGCTGCGGGCCACGAAATCCCGGGTACGGGCGGCCGACCTGCCCTTCGCCATCATCGGCATGGGGCGGCTGGGCGGGGCCGAGATGAGTTACCCCTCCGACGCCGACGTGCTGTTCGTCTACGAGCCGCTGCCGGGCATGGCCGAGGACGCCGCGAGCGGGCACGCCCTGGCCATCGCCGAGGAACTGCGCCGGCTGCTGTCGGCGCCGGCGCCGGAGCCGCCGCTGGGCATCGACGCCGACCTGCGGCCGGAGGGACGGCAGGGGCCGCTGGTGCGCAGCATGGCTGCCTACGAGCGCTACTACGCCAAGTGGTCGCGGGTGTGGGAGGCGCAGGCCCTGCTGCGGGCCCGGTTCGTCTGCGGTGATGAGGAGCTGGGTGCCCGGTTCCTGGCCCTGGCCGACCGCCTCCGCTACCCGTCCGCCGGCCTCAGCCACGAGCAGATCGTCGAGATCCGCCGGATCAAGGCCCGGGTCGACACGGAGCGCCTGCCGCGCGGCGCCGACCCGGCCACCCACGCGAAGCTGGGCCGGGGCGGGCTGGCCGACATCGAGTGGACCGTCCAGCTCATGCAACTGCGCCACGGGCATGACGTCGCGGGCCTGCGGACCACCCGTACGCTCGAAGCTCTTGCCGCGGCCCGCGCCGCGGGACTGGTGTCAGCGGCCGACGAGGTCGCGCTGAGCACGGCGTGGACCCTGGCGACCCGGGTACGCAACGCCCTCATGCTGGTGCGGGGCCGGCCGAGCGACCAGCTGCCCCGGCACGGGTCCGAGCTGGCGGCGGTGGCCCGGGTGCTCGGCCGCCCGGCGGGGTCGGACCCGGGGGAGTTCCTCGACGACTACCTGCGGGTCACCCGGCGGGCCCGCGCGACGGCGGACCGGCTGTTTCACGCTCCGTAGTGACTTTTCTCCCAACGGCGACTCAGCGTCACTGAAACGCTGTCCTGTCTGCGAGGATTGTTCGCGTACGCTGGACGCGCCGCACCCCCGGCGCCGCCCCCGAAAGACCCGGTCATGCCCCCTGCCTGCTCCGATCGTGCCGTGCACGACCTCGTCCGGGCCCACCTGCCCGTGGTCGGTCGCCTCGTTCGCGAGCTGCTCGGCCGCGTCCCCGCCCACGTCAGTCGCGACGACCTCACCTCGGCCGGCCTCGCCGGGCTGGTCAGCGCCGCCCGCGCCTACGACGACGACCGGGGCGTACCGTTCCAGCGCTTCGCCGCCGTCCGCGTCCGCGGCGCCCTCCTCGACGAGCTGCGCGGACTCGACTGGGCCAGCCGCCCCGCGCGCCACCGCGCGCGGCAGGTCGACGGTGCCCGCCAGCAGCTCACCTCGGCGCTAGGCCGGACCCCCACCGACGCCGAGGTCGCCCAGGCCCTCGGCGTCGCGGCCGACACCGTGGCCGAGGTCGACGCCGACATCCGGCGCGCCGCCGTGCTGAGCCTGCAAAGCTTCTCCGCCGGCGCCGCCGAGGACATGCTTGTCGAGCTCGCGGCCGGTCCCGAGGATCTGATCCTCTACCGGGAGCGCATCGGCTACCTGCACCAGGCCGTCGAGGCGCTGCCCGAGCGGCTGCGCATGATCGTCAAGAGCGTCTTCCTGGAGGAACGGCCGGCGGCCGCCATCGCCGAGGAACTCGGCGTCAGCGAGTCGCGCGTGTCGCAGCTGCGCGCCGAGGCGCTCGGCCTGCTGCGCGAGGCCCTCAACAGCCACCTGGACCCCGACCTTGTCGCCCCCAAGCGCGACGGCTGCGCGCCGCGCCGGCGGGCCCGCTACGTCGCCGAGGTCGCCGCGATGGGCGACCTGCGCTCGCGCCTGGCCCTCACGGACCCGCTCGGGCTGCCCCTCCCCGCCCGACCGGACGAACTCGCCGGCTGATCCGCGACCCGGTTTCCCTCAACTCGGCGACCTGGCTGCCGATCTTTCAGCCGTACGTCGAGCAAGGGTGGGACAAGCCGTGATTCTCGTGACGCGCCTCAACGGTGCGGTGTTCGCGCTGAACCCCGACCTGGTCGAGCGGGTCGACGCGACCCCCGACACGGTCGTCCACATGGTGGATGGGACGCAGTACGCCGTCGTGGAGTCCGTACCCCGCTTCGTCGAGCTGGTCCGCGAGCACCGCGCCTGCATCATCGCGCTCGCCCGCCAGATGGAGGACGACCCCGAACTGGAGCTGCCGACCGTCACCGACGACGATGACGACGGGCCGCTCGACAACGTCGTCCACCTGCAGCGCAGGAAGCGCTGACCGCGCCGTCGTCACGCATGGGCCGTCAGGCCGTCGTCACGTATTGGCCGTCAGGCCGTCGTCACGTATGGGCCGTCAGGAAGGCCACGACGTGCGGATCGAGACTGTCCGGGCCGTCGTTGAGCGCGTCCACGCCGGGGTCCTCGCATAGTCGCGGTGCCATCTGCCACGGCTCGCCGAGCAGCGTGAACGTGCACGGGCAGACCAACACCGGTACGCGCAGGCGCGGCACCGCCTCGGCGACCGTGCGCGGCGTCGACTCATCCGTCACGGCTGTGTCGAACGGTCGGGGCGCCAGGGCCACCGCTCCCGTGGTTGTCCCCGCCTCCCGGGCCGCGGCCACCACCGCCACGTTGGCTCCCAGCCCGGTACCCGCGATCACCACCCGCCGCGCGCCGGCGGCCCGCAGGGCGATTACCGCCGCGTGCGCGTCCGCCGCGTAGTCCGGCCGCCGGCCGCATTCACTGAAGCCGTGACAGCGCAGGTCGAAGGCGAGCACGTGGTACCCGCGCGCCGCTAGCCGCTGGCCGTACGCCCACCAGGTGCACAGGTCGCCGGCTTCCTCGTGGATCAGGACGACGCCCCGGTCGCCGCCCCCGACCCGTACGGCGGCGAGATTCACCCCGTCGGCGGTCGGCAGCACGAGCTGCTCCACTGCCACCATCGGGCCCATGAGCGTCCGGTGCACCGGCGGGGCGCCGGGCCCCGGGCACCGCGCCTGCGGGTGCGGCGCGGTCGCGGGCAGCGAGGTGTCGGGCGCGTACGTCCCGACGCGGTCCGTGTGGGTCTGCTCGGCCTCCCACAGGTCGCCGGCGGACGCGGTCGTCAGCGCCGCCAGGACGCTGGCGATCGCCACGATCGCCAGTGGGCGTCGGACCAGCTTCATGCCCGGGACGAGTCAAGACCCGCCGGCCGGGTTCCACGCGCTCAGGCGAATCGGCGTCACGCCGGAGGTGATCTCGGCGAACAGATTACGGAAGGAGCTAGGAACCGTGGTGGTACCCATACGTACCGCCACGGTTCCTAGCTCTGTTGGGGCTCTGTCGGGGAAAGCGGAACGGCGGCCACGCCGGCTGGGGGCCGGGCGTGACCGCCGTTTCGCGGGGTGTACCCGCGATGCTCTCAAGATCGCTGAGTCACCTTGCGGTGGTGGTCAGCGCCTTGATCACGACTAAACGTCGAAGTACATCGCGAACTCGTGCGGGGTGGGGCGCAGGCGCACGGGGTCGATCTCGCTGGAGCGCTTGTAGTCGATCCAGGTGGAGATCAGGTCGGCGGTGAAGACGCCGCCCTCGAGCAGGAAGTCGTGGTTCGCCTCGAGGGCGTCGAGCACCTCGGGCAGCGAGCCCGGCACCTGCTTGACCGCGGCGACCTCCTCCGGGGGCAGGTCGTAGAGGTCCTTGTCGATCGGCTCCGGCGGCTCGATCTTGTTCTTGATGCCGTCGAGGCCGGCCATGAGCATGGACGCGAACGCCAGGTAGACGTTGGCCGACGGGTCGGGCACGCGGAACTCGATGCGCTTGGCCTTCGCGTTCGTCCCCGTCACCGGGATACGGGTGCAGGCGGAGCGGTTGCGCTGCGAGTACACCAGGTTGACCGGGGCCTCGTAGCCGGGCACCAGGCGCCGGTAGGAGTTCACGGTCGGGTTGGTGAAGGCGAGCAGCGACGGGGCGTGCTTGAGCAGACCACCCACGTACCAGCGGGCGGTGTCGGACAGGCCGCCGTAGCCGGTCTCGTCGTAGAACAGCGGGTCGCCGTTCAGCCACAGGCTCTGGTGGGTGTGCATGCCGGAGCCGTTGTCGCCGAAGAGCGGCTTCGGCATGAACGTCGCGGTCTTGCCCGCGGCCCACGCCGTGTTCTTGATGATGTACTTGAACAGCTGCAGCTGGTCGCCGGCGTGCAGCAGGGTCGAGAACTTGTAGTTGATCTCGGCCTGGCCGGCGGTGCCGACCTCGTGGTGCGAGCGCTCGACCGTGTAGCCGGCGCCGATCAGGTTCTGCACCATCTGGTCGCGCAGGTCGGCGTAGTGGTCGACCGGCGGCACCGGGAAGTAGCCGCCCTTGTAGGCGGTCTTGTAGCCGCGGTTGCCACCCGGCTCGTCCTTGCCGGTGTTCCACCAGCCCTCGACCGAGTCGATGTAGTAGTAGGCCTGGTTGGCGCTGGTCTCGTGCCGGATCGAGTCGAAGATGTAGAACTCCGCCTCGGGGCCGAAGTAGGCCGTGTCGGCGATGCCGCTGGCGGCCAGGTAGGCCTCGGCCTTCTTCGCCACGTTACGCGGGTCGCGGCTGTAGGCCTCGCGCGTGAACGGGTCGTGGATGAAGAAGTTCAGCGCGATGGTCTTCTCGATCCGGAACGGGTCGACGAAGGCGCTGGAGACGTCCGGCAGCAGCATCATGTCGGACTCGTGGATCTGCTGGAATCCACGGATCGAGGAGCCGTCGAACGCCAGACCGTCCTCGAAGACACTGGCGTCGAACGACTCAACCGGCACGTTGAAGTGCTGCATCACGCCGGGCAGATCGCAGAATCGTACGTCGACGAATTTCACGCCCTCGTCTTTGAGGTACCGAAGGAATTCCTCCGAATTGGCGAACACGCGTCCTCCTGGGCATCCAGATAGTTGGGGCTCTGGGCGGCTGCCAGCGACGGTAGGGTGGCGGCGTTGCCCGGGCGTATCTCATTTGTTTCGACCGTGTTACGCAGCGGCCGCGCAACGTTACGGTGTGACCAGGCCAACACCACTGGCCGGACGGTCTGACCGTCCGGTGTGAGGATATGACCTATCGGGTGGCTGCGGTAGAGGTGTCCGCTTGCTTACCCGGCGTGTCGATCGGGTGGGAGTACGGGTCCGGATCAGCGGCCGCGCATCGCGCGGAAGGCGCCCTTCGGCGGCCGCATGTTCTTCGGAATGGCGCCCTTGGGCAGCTGTGGGCGGGCGGTCAGCGCCTTGAGCCGCTTGTCGAGCGCGTTGACCTCCTTGCCGGACAGCGTGCGGGGCAGGCGGGTCAGGGTGCTGCGCAGCTTGGCGAGCGGGACCTCGCCCTCGCCGTTGCCGAGCATGAAGTCGCGCAGGTCGGCCGAGCCGATGACCTTGGACAGGCGCTTGCGCTCCTGGCCGATCAACGCCCGTACGCGCTGCGGTTGACCCTCACCCAGGAGGATGACGCCGGGCCGGCCGATGATCAGGTGGACCATGTCGAACTGCGTGGTGGAGCTGACGGCCGGGGTGACCCGCCAGTCGCCACGCATCGTCTCGACGATCTGGGCGGCGGCGCCGGGCTGCTTCTCCGCCTCGGCCATCATGGCCTTGTTGGAGCGCAGGTTGAGCACGATCAGCACGGCGAGCAGCGCGAGCATGATGCCCACCGGGATCCACAGCAGGCCCCAGCCCAGCAGCACCGCAACCACGATGAACGCGACCGGCACGAGCACGGCGAGCAGCACGAGCGGCACGAACAGCCGGTCCCGCTTAGCGGTGAACGAGAACACCATGCCGATCTGCTTGAGGCGGGTCCGGAAACCCACCTTCTCCTGCTCCTGCGCCTTCGCCATGGCGGGAAGTCTAGTGGCCTTCGCGCGCGGGCTCAGTCCCGGTCCGGGGTCGGCGTGACCACTGGTACGCCTGGCGGGCCAGTGCCAGTATTGCGGGCGGAAAGGGGGGCATGATCATGGCGAAGGCGCTGCTCTGGGTGGCGATCGGCATCGTGGTCCTGCTGGTCGTCGGCTCTCTGGTGCTATCGCTCGTCAAGGCCATCCTGTCGTTGCTGTTCTATGTCGTCGTCGGCGCGCTGGTGGTCGGCGGCCTCTGGTACGCCGTGCGCCGCCTCGGCTCGGCGGCCGGCCGGCGCGACCGGCGCTGACCAGCGACAAGGCCCGACCGGCCGTAAGGCTCTTACGCGTACGCGGCCCGTACGGAAGGTGACTAAGCCCTTCCGGGGCGCCAAAGATGCGGCGCCGTGCCCATGCCGATCGGCCGGCTGCCGGCGCATCGTCTATCCCGGGAGCTCTCCGCAACGGCGGAGGGCCGCAGCGGGGGAGGCACGCGACGATGTTCACGGGGACCGACGTTTATAACAATCTGGAACTTGCCCGGCTGCGGGAGGAGCGGCTGCGGCGGCTCGCCGCGTCGGGCCTGGCCGGACGGTACGCCGCTCAACAGGACGAACGGCGTACGAGGTGGTGGACGTGGCGGTGGCCACGGCTGGGTCGCGCCGCGCCACGGCCCGCCACGGTACGTCCGGAGATCGCAGCCCGATAAAGCCATGGCGAGTTCGTCGGTGCGGCATGGCATGCTCGATTCCGTGACCGCCCGCGCCACCGTCTTCGTCGGCCGCGAGACCGAGTTCGGTCTGCTGCGTGACGCCGTGATGCGTGTGCGACACGAGCCCGTCGCGGTGATCATCGGGGGCGAGGCGGGGGTGGGCAAGACCCGCCTGGTCGAGGAGTTCGGCAGGTTCGCGTCATCGGGGGGCGCGGAGGTGCTCATCGGGCACTGCCTGGAGCTCGGGGAGGACGGCCTGCCGTTCGCCCCGTTCGCCGCCGCGCTACGCGACCTGCTGCGCCGGCACGGGCCGGCCGCGTTCGCCGGCTACGAGCAGGAGTTCGCCCGACTGCTGCCCGAACTGGGTCCGGTGGGTCCGGAGGTGTTCTCCGACTCCACCCGGGGTTACCTGTTCGACCTCGTCGGCGCGCTGTTCGACCGGCTGGCCGCCGAACGGCAACTTGTCCTGATCATCGAGGATCTGCACTGGGCCGACCGCTCCACCCGCGAGCTGCTGGCCTACCTCGCCCGTTCCGCCCGGGCGGCCGGGGTGCTGGTCGTCGGCACGTACCGCGCCGACGAGCTGCACCGCGGCCACCCGCTGCGGCCGTTCCTCGCGGAACTGGACCGCCTGCGCGGCGTGGAGCGCATCGAGCTCGGCCGCCTCGACCGGGACGCGACCGCCGAGATCGTGACCGACCTGCTCGGCGGCGAGCCGGCGGCGCCGCTCATCGACAGCATTTACGCCCGGGCCCAGGGCAACCCGTTCTTCATCGAGGAACTCACCGCCTGCGCGGACCCCAGCGGCGGTCACCTGCTGCCGGACACCCTGCGCGACCTGCTGCTCACCCGGGTCGACCGGCTACCCGAGACCGCCCAGCGGGTGCTGCGCATCGCGGCCGCCGGGGGCGTACGCATCGGGCACCGGCTGCTCGCCGCCGCCGCGGACGTCTCGGACGGGGAGCTGGAGGAATCCCTGCGGCTGGCCGTCGCCGCGCACCTCGTCATCGTCGACTCCGACGGCGGCTACGAGTTCCGGCACGCCCTCGTGCGCGAGGCCGTCCACGACGACCTGCTGCCCGGCGAGCGGGCCCGGCTGCACGCGCGCTATGCCGCCACGATCGAGGCGGATCCGACGCTCGTCGGCGTCGGCCTGGCCCCCGCCGAGATCGCCCACCACTGGTACGCCGCGCACGACCACCCCCGCGCGCTGACCGCCGCGATGCACGCGGCCACGGTCGCCGGCCAGCGCTACGCGTACGCGGAGAAGAGCCGCCTGCTCGAACGCGTGCTGGAGCTGTGGGAACAGGTCGACGACGCGCCGGCCCGCACCGGCACCGACCACCTGGGCCTGCTGGAGTCGGCGCTGTCCGCGGCGATCGGCGCCGGCGACTACGACCGGGCCCTGGGCCTGGCCAAGGCGGCGCTCGCCGAGGTCGACAGCCAGACGCAGCCGATGCGCGCGGCCCGGATGCTCGTGCAGCGCGCCAAGCTGCTGCGCACCTTCGGCAAGAGCGACGGCTCGGCCCAGCTGCGCGAGGCCTACGACCTCATCGCCCCCGTGCCCGACGACCCGCACCGCGCCGAGCTGCTGGCCGACATCGCCGCCATCATGGTCACCATCGAACGCGACGAGGGCGGCCGGATCGTCAAGGAGGCCGCGCTCGTCGCCGGCGACCTGAAGGACACCGCCGCGCAGGTGTCGGCGGCGGTGACGATGGGCCGCCTGCACGGTCGCCAGATGTCGGCCGAGTCGGGGCTGGTGGAGATGCGCCGGGCGGCGGCGGCCGCGCAGCGCGCCGGCGACCTGCCCGGCCTCGTGCGGGCCAACGTCAACATTTCAGACCTGCTGTTCGACCTCGGCGCCTACGCCGAGTCGGCCGAGGTGGCCCTGGGCGGCCTCGCCGACGCGCGGCGGGTCGGCATCGGCCGTACCACCGGCGTGTTCCTGCTCGCCAACCGCGGTGAGGCCCTGGTCGCGCTCGGCCAGTGGGACGAGGCGGACGCGCTGTTCGGCGAGGCCGCGAGACTGGACCCGCCGGGCACCCTCGAACTGCTCTGGCTCTCCCAGCGCGCGCGCCTGCGCCTGGCGCGCGGGCACCCCAGCGCCGACGACCTGGTGGCCCGCGCGGTGGCCTTCCTGTCCCTGCCGTACCTGGGCCCACAGCAGCGGCTGCCGCTGCGCGAGCTGCGGGTCGCTGCGGCGCTGGCCGCCAACGACGCCGCCGAGGCG
>JAEZGP010000227.1 GCA_023437285.1 Actinomycetes bacterium
GAGCGTGAGTGCCGCCGCGACCGCGGCGACGACCCGGCCGGCGCGGTCGAACCGGGCCGGCAGCAGCGCGGCGACCAGCGCTCCGAGCGCGGGGATGGCCAACACAGCGGTCAGCAGCATGCTCACCACCACCCCTGCGTGATCGCGACGGCGGCCACGCCCAGGACGACGGCGCCGCTGAGGACGGCGGTCAGCGCGCGGGGCACGCCGCCCCGGTGCGCGTTCGCCACGACCGTACCCAGCTCGACCGTGCTCTCGCCGGTGCCCTCCACCAGCCCGTCCACGAGGGACTCGTCGGCGCGGCGGGCACCCCGGGCGAGCGCGCGGACCGGGCGTACGACGAGGGTGTCCTGCACCGCGTCGAGGTGGAACCCGGCCGCGAACACCGGCCGCAGCGGACCCAGCGCCGCGGTCGGCTCGGCCGGCCGCAGGCGCCACCACCAGACGCCGGCGGCGCCGCCGAGCAGCGCGAACGGCAGCGGGGCGAGCGCGGCGGCGTGCAACGTGAACGTCTCCTGCGCGCCGAGCGCGTGCGCGAACCAGGGCGACAGGGCGGCGAAGCCGAGCAGGGCGCTCGGCACCGCCAGCGCGATCACCGGCCAGGCCATGGCGGGCGGCGGTTCGTGCGGGTGCGCGCCGGCCGGGGCCGGGCCGAAGAAGACCCGCAGCCACAGCAGCGACGCGTACAGGCCGGTCACGAACACGGTCACCAGCCCGGCGAGGTAGATCAGCAGGGGGCGGCCGCCGTTGCCCTGCGCCGCGGCGTACAAGATCTCGTCCTTGCTGAAGAAGCCCGCCAGCGGAGGCAGGCCGACCAGCGCGCCCAACCCGATCGTGAAACACCAGAACGTGACCGGCATCGCGCGGCGCAGGCCGCCCATGCCGGACATCAGGTTCGTGCCCACGGCGTGGATCACCGAGCCGGCCGCGAGGAACAGCAGCGCCTTGAACGCGGCATGGGTAAGCAGGTGGAACAGGGCCGCGGCGGGGGCCGCGATAGCCAACGCCGCCACCATGTACGCGATCTGCGACACCGTCGACCAGGCCAGCACCCGCTTGATGTCCTCCTGGCCGAGGGCCGACAGCGCGCCGAGCAGCATCGTGACCGCCGCCATGGCCGCGAGCACCCACAGGGCCGTCTCGGAGGCGGTGAACAGCGGGTACAGGCGGAAGACCACGTACACGCCGGCCGCGACCATGGTGGCCGCGTGGATCAGGGCGCTGATCGGCGTCGGGCCGGCCATCGCGTCCGGCAACCACGTGTGCAGCGGGAACTGCGCGCTCTTGCCCGCCACGCCGGCCAGCAGCAGCAGGCAGACGGCCGTGGTCATCGCCGGGGTCAGGACCCCCGGCGCGAGCACGTCCGCCAGGCGGAAGCTGCCCGCGTGCAGGCCGAGCAGCACGATGCCGAGCAGGAAGCCCACGTCGCCGACCCGGGTGACCAGGAAAGCCTTCACGGCGGCGGCGGGCGCCTGCGGCAGGGTCCGGTCGTGGGCGATGAGCAGGTACGAGCAGACGCCCATCACCTCCCACCCGGCCAGCAGCATGATCAGGTCGCCGGCCACGACGACCGTGAGCATCGCGCCCGTGAACAGGCTGATCTGCGCGGCATACGGCGCGTAGCGGTCGTCGTCGCGCAGGTAGGCCGTCGAGTAGACCTGCACCGCCAGGGCCACGGCGGCAACCGCGACCGCGATCAGCGCGACCGTCGCGTCCAGGCGTACGCCGACGGTGACGGGCAGGTTGCCGAAGTTGACGATCTCGAGTCGGGACTCGACCGGCCCGTCGACGGTGCAGACCAGCACGATCGCGGCGACCAGCGTCAACGCGGCGCGACCCACGCCGAGGGTCAGGGCCGCGGGGCGACCCCGGGCCAGGAGCCCCCACAGGCCAGCCACCAGGGGTACGACGGCGAGCGCGGCGCCCAGCGCCGTCGCCACGGTGTGCGCGCTCACCGCGCGGGTTCCGGTTCCGGTCGATCCGTGTCCCAGTCCATCGGCCCCGGGTCGAGGGGCACCTCGTCGAGGGCGACCGAGCGGCGCGCGCGGTACAGCTGCAACACGATCGCCAGGCCCACGCCCACCTCGGCGGCGGCCAGCACCACCACGAACAGCGCGAACACCTGGCCGGTCGCCGGCAGTACGGCCCGTACGGTCGCGTCAGCCGTCACCAGCACCAGGTTGACCGCGTTGAGCATCAGCTCGACGGCCATGAGCAGCAGCACAACGTTGCGGCGTACGAGCACGCCGTAGATGCCGAGCCCGAACAGGGCGGCCGCCACGCAGTACGGGATGACCGGACGCATCAGGCACCCCCGGCCCGGGCCCCGACGGCGGGACGCGACACCACGATCGCACCCACCAGCGCCGACAGCAGCAGTACGGACAGCACCTCGAACGGCAGCACCCAGTCGGTGAACACGGCCGCCCCGATCGTGTCCGCCCCGCCGCCGGGCACCCCGCCCGGCACGCGCGTCCAGCGGTACGCGTCGACGAACAGCGCGCCGAGGCCGAGCGCCGCGCCGCCGCCGATCAGCGCTCCCGGCCACCGGGACCGGTCCAGGTCGTCACTGGCCCCGATCGGCGCGCGGGTCAGCATCACCGCGAACAGCAGCAGGACGACCACCGCGCCGACGTAGATGAGCACCTGCACCCAGGCGACCACCTCGGCGCCCAGCGCCAGGTAGATGCCGGCGACGGCCCCGAGGGACACGACCAGCCACAGGCCCGCGCGTACCACGTGCCGGGTGCCGACCACCATGGCACCGGCGCCCACGGCCACCGCCCCGAGCGCCAACATGACGGCGTCGACGCCGGTCACGGGGCGTCGCCGGGGGGCGCGGCCTCAGCTTGGGCGATCTTGCGGGCGGCGCTCGCCTCCTCCTTGGCGGGCTCCCCGTTCGGGTCGTGGGCGGGCGGCGGCGGCACGGTCCACATCCACTCGCGCAGCGTGTCCTTGTCGTGCAGCAGGTCACGGATGTCGTACTCGGCGTACTCGAACTCCGGCGACCAGTACAGGGCGTCGAAGGGGCACGCCTCGATGCAGATCCCGCAGTACATGCACAGCGAGAAGTCGATGTCGAACCGGTCGAGGACGTTGCGCTGCCGGGGGCGGCTCGCGCCGGGCACCACGACCTCCTCCTTGTGCGAGTCGATGTAGATGCACCAGTCCGGGCACTCCCGCGCGCACAGCATGCAGACCGTGCAGTTCTCCTCCAACAGCGCGATGACGCCCCGCGATCGGGGCGGCAACTCCGGCTCGACATCCGGGTACTGCTGGGTGTGCGACCGCTTGGTCATCGTCTTGAGCGTGACCGCCAACCCCTTGGCCAGCCCGCTGCCCGGCACACCGTCCATACCCTCATCCTGCCCCCACCCGCCCGCGCACGCGAGCACCGGACCCCGTCCTGGCGGTAACCTGCCACCGGGTCACCTCGCCAAGGGCAGTTGCGTACCGAATTCCTCGCCGGATTCGGTACGCAAGGCCAATCCCCGACGGTCGCGGCTTCACCGCGACCGATTGGCGTCGCTAGGGTCGGCGTGAGCGCGTCATGCGACCAGGCGGAGGAGGTACGGTGACAGTCACGATGGAGCACAGGAGCCCGGAGTCAGACGGCTGGACCACCGACGACCTCGACGCGCTGCCCGATACCGATCGGCGCCCCGAGCTACTCGATGGAGTCCTCCTCGTGCCCCCGTCCCCTAGCGACGCGCATCAGCTTCTTGCCGGACTGCTCATGACGACACTGCACCGCACCCGCCCCCGGGAGTACGCGGTCACTCAAGGCGTCGAGGTGCGGCTCTCACCGCGCCGGTCGTTCATCCCGGACGTCCTGGTGATCACGACAACCGCGCGTGAGCGTCGGACCAACTGGTTCAGCCCGCACGAGGTCGTGGTCGCCGTCGAAATCGTGTCGCCGAGCACGATCAGCATCGACCGCATCACCAAGCCTGCCCTCTACGCCCAGGCCGGCATCCCCTACTACTGGCGGGTCGAGACGAATCCGGATCTGGTCGTCCACACGTACAAGATCGACCCATTGGCCGAGGTCTACCGGGAGACCGGCGCGTTCTCCGAGGCCATCGACGTCACAGAGCCGTGGCCCGTCCGGATACCGCTGTCCGACCTGGTCGACTGCGCCGGGTCAGTCGATCGCGACCTTGACCGCGGCGGTCAGCACCAGTTGCAGGAGCGCGACCGGGACGAGAACCAGCCAGCACAACCGCTGCAACTGGTCAGCGCGCAGGCGCGGATAGCTGACCCGTACCCAGATGACGACGAACGCGACCGCGAACGTCTTGGTGAGAGTCCACAGCCAGCCCAGGGTCTCGTCGAAGGGGCCTTTCCAGCCGCCCAGGAACAGCACCGCCGTGAGGGCGGAGATCACCACGATGCCCACGTACTCGGCGAGCAGGAAGAACGCGAAACGCAGCCCCGTGTACTCCGTCATGTAGCCGAAGACGAGCTCCGAGTCGGCGATCGGCATGTCGAACGGCGGCCGGCGGATCTCGGCGAGCCCCGCCACGAAGAAGATGACCGCGGCGGGTGCCTGCCACAGCAGCCACCACGGCTGCCACGCCTCGACGATGCCGGACAGCGACAACGTGCCGGCGGCCATGGCCACGCTCGCGGCGGCGAGGACGAACGGCAGCTCGTACCCGAGCAGCTGCGCCGCCGCGCGCACCCCACCGAGCAGGCTGTACTTGTTGGCCGACGCCCACGCGGCCATCAGTACGGAGATCACGCCGACGCCGACGACGGCGAGCACCATGAGCAGGCCGACGTCCAGCGGCTGGGCCACGAGCCCGTTCGGGCCGAGCGGAATGACGAGCAGCACCGCCAGGTACGGCAGGAGCGCCACGAACGGCGCGAGCCGGAACACCGGCCCGTCCGCGGCGGCGGGCGTGACGCTCTCCTTCTGTACGAACTTGACGCCGTCCGCGATGAGCTGTGCCCACCCGTGGTAGGCCCCCGCGTACATGGGACCGAGCCGGCCCTGCATGTGCGCCATCACCTTGTGTTCGGCCTGCCCGACGATGAGCGGCAACGTCAGGAAGGCGGCCACGACGGCGAGGACGCGGATCGTCAGCTCGAGCCAGACCGGCATGTGCGCAGCATACGGCAGCGGCGGCCACCGGACCCCGACCCAGGCGCGTGAACCGGACGGCTTGTCCACATCGGCCGTTCGGCTACCCGACACTCAGCGGACTTGCTACTTCACCTTCCGATCCAGAATCATGGATCGGCTCGCCAGCCCATGAGGGCCGGCGCCACGGGGTCCGCCCCCACCATACGCGGACGGCCCGGATGAAGGAGAAGACTCTCGTGACACTCAGGAAGGGCGTCGCGGCTTTCGCCGCCGGCGCCCTTGTCGTGCTCGGCGCGGCGCTGCCCGCGCAGGCCGGGCCGGCCGCCGTCGCGGCCGCCCCCACCACGATCACCCAGAACTACCTGGGCCCGTTCGGCTGCAACTATTTCGGTCAGTACGTCGGCAGCGACTACTCGCGCTGGGACAACGCCTGGGTGTACGAGCTCACCGGCGTGGGCGGCCAGACCAACGTGTCCGTCCCGAAGACCATCACGGTCGGCCTGACGATCCGCGGCGGCGGCAGGATCACCGTCCCGGTGCCGCTCAATGCGGAGTTCGGCGATGCGGAGAGCTACCCGAACAACACCGCCTTCTACGTGCTCTACCCGGGGTGGCTCGCCGGTACGCCGGACGGCACGGCGAGCGCGGAGATCGAGGGCGCCTGGAACGCGAACACCGAGGCGTTCTACCTGTCCTCGATGCCGTGCACCCGACCCACCCTCACGGTCGAACCGTCGAGCGTGACGGTGCAGGCCGGCGCGGCGTTCACGGTGACCGGGCGGCTGCAAACCGGACGTGGCGGCAACGCTGGCGGCCGGGAGATCGGCGCCTATTTCTTCCCCGTGGGCTACGAGGGCGAGGGCGATATTCCGGCCACCGTGACCACCAAGACGAGCCCGAACGGTCGCTTCAGCCTCTCGCTGAGCGCGCCGCAGAGCGGCTACTTCACCATCTGGTACGACGGTGACAACACGCCCCCGGCGCCCGGCGAGTTCTACGCCGCCGACTCGGTCGAGGTGACCGTCCTGGGCACCCCGCCGACCTCGCCCGGGCCCGAGGTGCCCACCAGCCCGGCGGTGACGACCCCGCCCGTGGTGACCAGCGAGCCGCCGGTCACCAGCGAGCCGCCGGTCACCGCCGAACCGCCCACCTCCGAGGCCCCCGTCACCACGCGACCGCCGGTCACTCCGGGACCGTCGACGTCCCCCGAGCCGCCGGCCAGCAGCGAGCCGCCGGTCACCGCCGAGCCGCCCACGTCCGAGCCGCCCGTGACCGCCGAGCCGCCGGTCACCACGGCGCCGCCGGTCACCGCGGGACCGTCGACGTCCCCCGAACCGACGAGCGGCCCGCCCGCCACGAGCGCCCCGCCGGCGACCACGCCGGGACCGGTGGTCACGACCGGGCCGCCGGACGACGAGGAGCCGCCGGTCGACCCGCCGGTCGGCCCGACCCTGCCGGACACCCTGCCGGAGTCGGACGGTCCGCTGATCCTGCCGCGCGGCACCGAGGTCCGCGCCGGATCGGACGTGCTGATCGTGGGTTCGGGCTTCGCGGCGAACACCCCCGTGACGATCGGCATCTACTCCGAGCCGGTCGTGCTCAGGACGGTCACGTCCAACGGGGATGGCGAGATCCGTGCCGTGGTCACCATCCCGGAGAACATGAGCGGCGACCACACGATCGTGGCCGCCGGCGAGGACTCCGTGGGCGAGGTCATCTACCTGACCGTGCCGGTGTCCATCGAGGAGGCGATCGGTTCCGGCGGCGACAGCGGTTCCGGCGGGTCGAGCGGCGGCCTGCCGATCACCGGCGTCGCCGTGGCGGGCATCAGCCTCACCGGCGTCGCACTCGTCGGGGCCGGCATGATGATGTTCCTGGCCGCGCGCCGTCGCCGCCTCGAACTGGCCCCGGCCGTCGCGTCAACCAGCGTCGCGACGGACACCCCGACCGCGACGGACACCACGGCCGCGGACATCATGGCCGCGACGGGCACCATGGCCGCGACCGCCACCATGGACGCGACGGACACGATGGTCGACCTGCCGGCCGTCTCCGACACGGCCACCGCGGTCCTGCCGAAGGTGACCGACCCGCCGACGGAGACCGACCTGCCGGCGAAGCCCGCCGATAAGTCGGACGACTGACGCA
>JAEZGP010000232.1 GCA_023437285.1 Actinomycetes bacterium
GGGCTCGTAGTTGTGTATACGAGCCAGGGCGGCGCTCGCGCCGACGCGCAGCCCGAGCGCGCCCGCTGCGGCGGCGCGCACCCCGTCCCGGTCCCAGTCGCGGCGCAGCGCGACAACCACCGGCGGAAGAAGCGTCTTCAGGTCGTGCTCCAGGCCGGCGTCACCCTGATGCGCGCTGATAGTGACCACACAGCCGCCGGCGAGCAGCACGCCGAGCACGGCCCCGACGATCGCCGGGTCGTTGCGCAGGACCACGCCCACCGCGATGCCGGGGGTGTCGAGGGCGCGCAGGCGCCGTTCGACGTCCACGGCGACGGTGGCCAAGCTGCGCCAGTCGTACCAGGTTCCGTGGTACTCGACCGCCGGGGCGTCGGGGTCGAGGGCCAGCACCGCCCGGATGCGGTCGGCCAGGTCGCTCTGTTCGCTCACCGCGTCCTTCCCTCGCCGGGGACCGGTGCCCCGCGTTCACCGGACAAGTAGTTGCGTTAACTGCAAGTACTATGTCAGCATGCCGGAAGGAAGGTCAACAAGGCCGCAGGGCTTGTCACACAACGAGTCCCGCGGATCGAACGGAGGCCACGTGGACCTGCGACGCGTTCGCGGGCAGCGCAACCGTCAGGCGCTCATCGACGCCGCCCTGGCCCTGTTCGAGCAGCAGGGCTTCGAGGAGACGACGACCGACCAGATCGCGGCGCGGGCCGGCGTGGCGCCCCGAACGCTGTTTCATCACTTCCCCGACAAAGAGGAGATCCTCTTCGACCAGCAGTCCGAGCGACTCGAAGCGGCCATCAACGTCCTGCGCACGATGCGGGACAAGTCGTTGGCCGAGTCGCTCACCGCGGTCGCGGGTGCGGTGGCCACGTCGATCCTCGACCAGGGCGAGGTGTTCCCCGCCCGGGCCCGCATGTACGGAAAGGCCCCCGCGCTGCGCTCACGCATGCTCTCGATCAACGAGAAGTGGATCGACAAGGTGACCGACGAGGTGGCCGCCCGCTACGGCGTGGACGCGCGCACGGACCCGCGTCCGCGCATCGCCGCGTCCATTGTGAACAGCACCAACCGGGCCACGATCGAGGCCTGGCTCGCGCGCGGCTGCCAGGACGACCTCACCGAAATGATCATGACCTCGGTGGAGCTGCTCCGGCCGACCCTCGACCGCGTCGAAGCCGAACTGATGGAAGGCCTGAACGCACATGGAACCTGACCGGCCGGCCGCGATCGTCACCGGAGGCGCGCGCAGCATCGGACGCACGATCGCGCTCGAGCTGATCAACCAGGGCTGGCGGGTCGGCGTCCTCGACGTGAACCCCAAGGCCATCGCCTCCTCGCAGGCGCTGGCGGAGGCCGAAGCCGGACTGCTGGTCCCGCTGACGGCCTCGATCACCGACCGGTCGGCCGTCACGTCCGCGCTCGAAGCGTTCAGCGCCACGGCCGGGCCGGTGCGTGCCCTGGTCAACAACGCGGGCATGACGCTGCCCGCGCGGTTTCTCGACCAGACCGACGAGGACTGGGACCGCATCGTCGACGTCAACCTGAAGGGCACCTTCATCGTCTCGCAGGTCGCGGCGCGGTCCATGGTCGAGCAGGGCACCGGCGCCATCGTCAACATCAGTTCCATCTCCGCGCACGGCGTGCGCACCGGACCGCCGGCCTACGCCGCGGCCAAGGCCGGCGTCGAGGGCCTGGGTCGGCTGATGGCCGTCCAGCTCGGTCCATTTGGCGTACGGGTCAACACCGTCGTCGTGGGCACCATCGGATCCCCCTGGCTCCTGTCCCGCAAAACCCCGGACGAGCTGGCCGAGATGGCCGCCAGCACCCTGACCGGCCGGATCGGCACGCCGGCCGACGTGGCCGGGGTGGTCGCCTTCCTCTGCTCCGACGCCGCCTCCCATGTCACCGGCCAGCTGCTGTCCGTCTCCGGCGGGCAGTGGGTCGCCTGAGACGAACGCGAGACCTCACCGCTCACCGATCGCCCGAAAGGAGTCCCGATGGCTGTCACCGTCGACGACCTCAACCCGACCGGAACAACCGAGCTGGAACGCATCCTGTTCGACGTCACCGACCACGTCGCGACGATCACCCTGAACCGCCCGGAGCGCCTCAACGCCACCGACGACACCGCCCGCACCGAACTCGGCGTGGCCTGGGCCCGGATCCGGCAGGACGAGAACATCCGCGTCGCCATCATCACCGGGGCCGGCGATCGCGCCTTCTGCGCCGGCCAGGACATCCGCGCCACATCCGAGAAGGGCATCCGTAACAAGGTCCCCGGGTCGCGGCTGCATCACCAGGTCTGGAAACCGGTCATCTGCGCGCTGAACGGGATGGTCGTCGGCGGCGGGCTGCACCAGGTCGCGGACTCCGATCTCATCATCGCCGCCGAGCACGCGGAGCTCATCGACACGCATCTCATGGTCGGCAACGTGTTCGCCATGGAGCCCACGGTGCTGCTGCGCCGCATGCCGGTCTCGATGGTCATGCAGCTGGCCCTGATGACCAAGGACGGGCGGATCAGCGCGCAGCGGGCGTACCAGATCGGTCTCGTCAACGAGGTGGTGCCGGCCGACCGCCTGCAGTCCCGGGCCCGCGAGATCGCCCTGCAGATCGCCAAGCTCTCGCCGGGCACGACCCAGGCCTCGATCCGGGCCATGTGGACCAGCCTCGACGTCGGTCTGGCCGCCTCGCACGACGTCGCCTACCGGTACGTCCTGCAGCACCAGTTGCAGCACCCCGACTACCACGAGGGAATGCGGGCCTTCGCCGAGAAACGCGAGCCCCGCTGGGCCGCGTCATGACGACGCGCCTTGATGGTGGATGAGCCACTGCCGACCCGGACCGTCGGTCGGCTGCTCACCGACCGGACCTTCGGCGCGCTGTTCTGGGGCAAGCTGCTCACGTCGTTCGGCGTTTTTATCCACAGCATCGTCGCGGCGGTCGTGGTCTTCGAGGCGACGGGGTCGGCGGCGGCCGTCGCCCTGGTGACGGTCGCGCAGTTCGGCCCCCAACTGGCCCTCACCCCGCTGACGGGCCGATGGGCCGACACCGGCTCGCCCACCTTCCAGATCCTGCTCGGGCGGATCTGCTGCGTGGTCGGCTCCGCCTCCGTGGCGGTGTGGCTGCTGCTGGACGACCAGCTGCGGGGGTGGGCGGTAACCGTCCCCGTCCTGGTGGGATCGCTGCTGGTCGGCATCGGCTTCTCGATCGGCGGGCCGGCGATGCAGTCGGTCGTGCCGGCGATCGTCACCCCGGAGGAGCTGCCGCGGGCGATGACCCTCAACACGCTGCCGATGATGGTCGCCCGCATCGCCGGACCGGCCGTCGGCGCGCTGGTGGCGACCCGGATCGGACCGGCCCCCGCCTTCGCGGCCAGCGCGGCCACCCACGCGGTGTTCGCGCTGTTCGTGCTGGCGGCCCGTTTCCCGCCGCCCGAGGCGCCGCCGCCGCGCGCCGACCGGCGGGTCTGGGCCGCCGTACGGCACCTGCGCAACGACCGCGTGCTCGGCCTGGCCCTGCTGGCGGTCACCATCGTCGGCTTCGGGTCGGACCCGTCCATCACCCTGGCCCCGGCCTTGTCGAGCCTGCTCACCGGGGACGTCGCGCTGGTCGGACCCCTCACCTTCGCCTTCGGGTGCGGGGCCGCGGCCGGCCTGCTGGTCCTTCTCCTGGCGCTGCGCTGGCTTGAACAGCGCACCCTGTCGCTGGCCGGTCTGGTGCTGCTCGCGGCCGGGTTGGCCGGGGCCGGACTGGCCCGGCACGACCTGGTCGCGGTGGTCGCCTTCGTCGTCGCCGGCTGCGGCTTCGGGGTCGGGATGGCATCACTGAGCACCCACATCCAGCAACGGGCGCCGGTGCACCTGCGCGGGCGGGTGATGGCACTGTGGATGGTCGGCTTCGTTGGTTCGCGACCGCTGGCGAGCGTCTCCCTCGGGCTCGTCACCGATGCCTGGTCCGTCCGGGCGGGCCTCATCATCGCGGGCGTACTGGTGGGTGGCGCCGCGATCGCCTTCGCCGCCGGTACCCGGCACGAGTCGGACGTGGGGCTGCCGGGCTGAGCCCGCTACCCGGCCGTGTCCGGACGACGCTCGGTGACGCGGGCCAGGGTCGCCGCCCGCAGCTGCGCCCGCAGCGGGTCGGCCAGCGCCTCGGCCTGCAGGCGGTCCTCCCGGTCGAGCTGCTCGGCCAGGCTCGCTGAGGCGGCGGCCCGGAACAGGGCGCGGGTTACCCGTACCGCGGTGGGTGTGGTCGTGGCCAGGCTCTGGGCGAGCGCGACCGCCTCGGGCACGAGGGCGTCCGGCTCGACGACCGCGCGCACCAGTCCCTCGGCGAGCGCCCGGTCGGCTGACCATCGTTCGCCGCGCAGCGCCCACACGAGAGCCCGCTCGTAGCCCAGAATGCGCGGCAGGTGGTAGGACGCTCCCATGTCCGGTGCCACGCCGATCTGGGCGAAGGCGGGGACGAACTTCGCCGTCGTGGCGGCGATGCGCACGTCCGCCGCGCAGGCCAGTCCCAGGCCGGCGCCGGCCGCGGCTCCGTTGACGGCGGCGACCAGCGGCTTTCCCAGCGCGTCGAGACGCAGCAGCATCGGGTTGTAGCAGCGCCGCAGCACGGTGGCGGGCGGCACGGTCATCTCGTCCGGGTCCGGCGCGAGATCCGCGCCGGCGCAGAAGCCGCGACCGGCGCCGGTGAGCACCATGGCCCGCACGGCCGGATCGGCCGCCTCGTCCCATGCCGCGTCCAGCTGCTGGACCATCAGCGGCGACAGCGCGTTGAGCCGATCGGGCCGGTCGAGGGTGACGACAAGGACCGCGCCGTGCCGCTCGGTGCGCACCCGGGCGGTCACAGGGTGCCCCGGCTGCCGAGGATCGCCGTCGCCTGGCTGGACAGCTGACCGCCGTTGCCATGGGCGAGCGCGACCTCCACCCCTGGAACCTGCCGGTCGCCGGCCTCCCCGCGCAGCTGCCGCACCGACTCGATGATCGTGAAGATGCCGTACATGCCCGGGTGGCAGTAGCTCAGTCCCCCGCCGTTGGTGTTGACCGGGTACGCGCCGCCGGGTGCGATCCGGCCCCCCGAGACGAAGGCACCGCCCTCGCCCTTGGCGCAGAAGCCGAGGTCTTCGACGAACAGGATCGGATTGATGGTGAAGGCGTCGTAGAGCTGCAGGACGTCCACATCGGACGGACCGAGGCCGGCCATCCGGAACGCCCGCTCGCCCGACTCCCGGGCCGCGGTAACCGTGAGGTCGGGCATCTGCGAGATCCATTTGTGCCAGTGGGCTTCGGCCGCACCGAGCACGTACGCCGCAGGCTTGGGGGCGTCGGCGGCGCGATCGGCCCGGACCATGACAGCCGCCCCTCCGCCGTCGGTCACCAGGCAGCAGTCGAGGGCGCCGAAGGGCGCGGAGATGACCGGACTGGCCAGCACGTCCTCGACCGTGATCGGGGTCCGCCGGTACGCCTTGGGGTTGAGCATCGCCCATTGCCGGGCGGCCACGGCAACCTCGGCCAGTTGTTCGCGCGTCGTGCCGTACTGGTGCATGTGGCGGCGGGCGGCGAGCGCGTACCCGGTCACGGGGCTGCGCGGCCGGAACTCGCTCTCGTAGTCGGGTTGGTCGGCCGGGCGTCCGCCGTACAGCCGGCCCGCCTTGGCGTCGGTGCGGGCCGTACTGCCGTAGGTGATGAGCGCGACGTCGCAGGCGCCCACGGTGAGCGCGATGGCGGCGTGCAGCAGCATGGAGACGAACGCGCTGCCGCCGGTCATGGTGCTGTCCGTGAAGCGCGGCCGGATGCCCAGGTACTCGCCGACGTCAACGGTGTGCAGCAGCTTGCCGTTGACCACGCTGAACAACCCGTCCACGTCGCGGGTGCCCAACCCGGCGTCGTCGAGGGCCCGCACCGCCGCCTGGGCGGCGAGGTCGATCGCGGTGATCCCGGGGGCGACCTGGCCGAGATCGGACTCGGCGACGCCGACGACCGCCGTCGAACCGCGTAGCGACACCGTCATCGCCCGCTCCCGCCGACGAAGGTGGGACGGGGCGGGTCGCCGTCCTCGACGACGAGCGTGACCCGCGACCCGATCTCGACATCGGCGGCGGCCACGCCGGTGACGGTGGACATCATGCGGAAGCCTTCGTCGAGGTCGATCAGGCACACGGCGTACGGCTCGCCGTCCCTGGCCGCGACGGCCGTCGTGCTGTAGACCTCGCCCAGGCCCGCGCTCTGTTCGGTGCTGAGGTCCGCGCCGCCACACGACGGGCACACGACGCGGGGCGGAAAGACGGCGGCCGCGCACGCGTCGCACCGCTGGAACAGCAGTACGCCCCGGGCCAGCCCGTCCCGGTAGGCCACGTGGGGCGAGGTCACGAGGTCGCGCATCGGGTCCTCGCGTATCCCGTGAACACCGGTTCCCCGGTCGCGTTGCGGACCACGACGTCGAGTTCGGCGATCCCGCCGTCGGTGTCCGCCGCGGTGACCGTGGCCGTGACGGTGAGCGTGTCACCGGGCCAGACCTGGGAGCGGAAGCGCCCGCCGAAGGCCAGCAACGCGTCGACACCGACCAGGTCGGTGAGCATGCGGCCGGCCATGCCCATGGTGAGCATGCCGTGGGCGAACACCGTGCGGTACCCGGCGACCTGCGTCGCGTAGACCTCGTCCGTGTGCAGCGGGTTGTAGTCACCCGACGCGCCGGCGTACATGACGAGCTGGGTCCGGGTGAGGTCCTCGACGACCACCGCCGAGAACTCCTGCCCGACGCGCAGATCGGCCGCGTTGAGCATCACCCACGCTCCTCGTCGCCGACCGTACGCTCGGTGCGCACATACACGCTGCGCTCCCGGATGACCAGCGTGCCGCCCTCGTCGCGGAACTCGGTGATCTTCTCGATGAAGGTCAGCCGGCCGCCGCGGCTGCCCTGCTTGTGCCAGGTCCGACCCCAGTCCGTACGCGCCGAGAGGCGTTGGCCGGGCCGGACCGGGGCCAGGTACTCGAAGTGCTCCTCGGCGTGGAAGCCGGTGCCCTTCGACTCGCCGGTGTCCTCGCTGTTGCCGAGGGCCCGCCGGGGCGTTCCGGGAGTGCTGGCCGAGCCGAACCACGGCTGTCCGGGCGTCGGCCGCATCGGGTAACCCGGTTGGAACTGGGCGGCCGCGATGGCGAAGGTGGGCGGGACGGCGGTGATCGCGGTTTCGGCCGACGGCGGCTCGAACGCGGGGTTCGGGTCGCCGATGGCGCGGGCGAACATGGTGACGTGGCCAGCTTCGACGGGGAAGGTCCAGGACGTCACCGGACTCACACCTTGGCCGGCGCGTCGGGGGCGACCTTCGGCTTCGACCAGCCCTGGTATCGGGCGCGGGCCAGCAGGTCGGGGACGACGTCGTCGAGTTCGGCCACCTCCCAGCGCGCACCCTTGTCCGCCTTCGGTCCTTCCTGCCACGGCTCGGCGACCGCCACCTGGCCGCCCGCGACGAAGAAGACCCGCCCGGTGATGCCGCGGGCGGCATCGGTACCGAGCCAGGTCACCATGGGCGCCACGTTCTCGGGAGCGATGGCGTTGAAGGTGTCCTCGGGCAGGTCCACGTACTGCTGGGCGAACGGCCGGTCCTCGGTCATCCGGCTCAGCGCCGTCGGCGAGATCGCGTTGACCGCGACCCCGTACCGTTGGAGTTCCTGCGCGGCGATGATGGTCAGGGCCGCGATGCCGGCCTTGGCCGCACCGTAGTTGGACTGCCCGGGGTTGCCGATCAGCCCCGAGTGCGACGAGGTGTTGATGACCCGTACGTCCTGCTCGGCCCCCGACTTGGCCTTGGCCTTCCAGTGCACGGCCGCGTGGTGCATGGTCAGGAACGTGCCCCGCAGGTGCACCCGGATGACGTCGTCCCACTCGTCGACCGACATGTTGGCCAGCGTGCGGTCGCGCAGGATGCCGGCGTTGTTGACGAGCACGTCGAGCTGTCCCCAGGTGTCGAGCGCCGTCGCGATGAGCCGCTGCGCGCCGGCCGGGTCCGAGACGTCGTCCGCGTTGGCTACGGCCTCGCCGCCCATGGCCCGGATCTCCTCGACGACCGCGTTGGCGGCCTCCGACGTCGGCCCCTGGCCGTGAACGTCCACGCCGTAGTCGTTGACGACGACGCGCGCCCCGTGGCGGGCGTACTCGAGGGCCTCGCCACGGCCGATGCCACGGCCGGCTCCGGTGACGATGACGACCTTCCCGACACAGCGACGTTCCAGGGGACTGCGACGTTCCATGGCGCTCTCCCAGTCAAATCATTTAGCTCATTTAGCTTGGACTCATCGAAGCATCGGGCGCCAGGCGCGTCAAGGCTGTGTAGTGCGAAGTCAGCGCGGCAGCCCGAGGGCGGTCGTCGCGATGACGTCGCGCTGGATCTCGCTCGTGCCGCCGCCGATGCGGTGCAGCAGGGACAGCAGCAGGCCCTCGGAGAAGTGGCCGTGCAGGACGGCGTCCGGGTCCTGCGGCAGCAGCATCCCGGGCAGGCCGAGCACGTCGGCCCCGACCGAGCGCACCTCGACGGCCAACTCGGAGTGGTAGAGCTTGGACAGTGAGGCGATTCCCGGCGTCAACGCGCGCTCGGCCTGCAGGTGGGCGATGCGGTACGACAGCGCCCGACCCATCTCCACCTTCTCGATGACGCGAGCCACCGCGGCCCGCTTCCCGGGATCCAGCAACGGGTTGCCCGGCCCCTGCCGATGACACCACTCGACGAGCTCATCGAGGTAGCGCTGGGCCTGCGCCGCCCGGGTCACGTTGGTGCGCTCGGCATTGAGCAGCGCCTTGGCCACCCGCCAGCCCTCCCCGTCGCCCCCGACGAGCTGGTCGGCCGGGACCCGCACGTCGTCGAAGAACTCCTCCGCGAACGTCGGGTAACCGGTCATCGACCGGATCGGCCGCCGGATGATGCCCTCGCTCGCCATGTCGACCAGAAAGAACGAGATGCCGTCCTGGCGCTTGCCCGCCACCGGCGAGGTCCGTGCCAGGACAAAGATCCAGTCGGCCAGCATGCCGTTGCTGGTCCAGGTCTTGTGCCCGTTGAGCACGTACTCGTCGCCGTCGCGCCGGGCGGTCATGCGCAGCGCGGCGAGGTCCGATCCCGCACCGACCTCGGAGTAGCCCTGGGCCCACATCCGTTCGGAGCGCGCGATGAGGGGAAGGTGCTCGGCCTGCTGCTTGGCGGTGCCGTAGGCCATCAGTACCGGGGCCAGCATGTTGACGCCGTTGTTGTTGACGATCGGGGCGCCCGCGTAGGCCAGCTCCTCCCGAATGACCACCTGTTGCACGACGTCGAGACCGCCGCCGCCATGCTCGACCGGCCAGTGCGGCACGAACCACCCCTGCTCGTGCAACGCCCGGCAGAACTGGACCGCCCGCTCGTGGCTCTCGCGGGGCAGGTAGTCGGCGTTGGCCGCGGTCCGGCGGAACTCGTCGTCGAGGTGTTCGGCCAGCCACGACCGGACCCGCTCGCGCAGGCGCTCGGCCTCCGGATCGGTGTCGAGGCTCACCACTTGTCGCAACGGCATGCCAAAATCTTATGCTGAGCTAAATCATTCTACTAGGAGGCCCGGTGAGCGACTTCTCGTGGAGCTCCGACCAACAGCAGTTCCGGCAGAGCGTGCGTCGGTTCTTCGCCACTCACTCGGACGAGCCGGCGGTGCGCCGGGCCATGGCCACCCCCGAGGGCCACGACCCCACGGTGTGGGCCGCGATGGCGTCCCAGCTCGGGGTGCAGGGCCTGGCGATCCCCGAAGCGTACGGCGGTGGCGGCTTCACCATCGCCGAAGCGGCGATCGTGCACGAGGAGGCCGGCCGCGTGCTGCTGTGCGGCCCGCTACTCGCCTCCGCCTCCCTGGCCGCACCGGCGCTGACGCGCATCGGCGGTGAAGCCGCCGAGCGCTATCTGCCGGACATCGCGTCCGGCGCGTGCGTCGCGACCCTCGCCCTGAACGAGCCGGCCGGCGCCTGGTCGGCCCGGAGCACGACCACCGCGGCCCACCCGATCGGCGCGGGCCGGTACGCGCTCACCGGGGTCAAGGCGTACGTGCTCGACGGCGCGCTCGCCGACCTCCTCCTGGTCGCGGCGCGCACGGACGAGGGGCCGGGGCTGTTCGCCGTCGCCGCCGACGCCGACGGGCTCGTCCGTACCCCCCAGCAGACCCTCGACCCGACCCGTCGACTGGCCCGCATCGAACTCCGGGACTGCCCGGGCACCCTCCTCGCGGCGGCCGGCGACGCTGAGGCGAGCATCGCCGCGGCGCTGACGACCGGCGCGATCGCCCTGGCCGCCGAGCAGGTCGGCGGATCGGAGCGGGCCCTTGAACTGAGCGTCGACCACGCCAAGCTGCGCGAGCAGTTCGGTAAACCCATCGGCGCCTTCCAGGCCATCCGCCACCGGCTCGCCGACCTCTACCTGGCGGTCGAGACGGCCCGCTCGGTGGCCACCCACGCGGCCCTGGTCGCGGCGCGCGGCGGGGACGCCACCGCGCTCGCCCACCTGGCCCGATCGGCCTGTTCGCGGGCCTACCGGGACGTTAGCGAGGCGATGATCCAGGTGCACGGCGCGACCGGATTCACCTGGGAGCACGTCTCGCAGCTGTACTACAAGCGAGCCCGCTGCGACGCGGAGCTGCTCGGCAGCCCCGACGAGCACCGCACGGCGCTTGCCGCAGCGGTCGGCCTGTAGACGCGCAGCGGTCAGGACCGAGACAGGCCCAGCAGGTCGGCCTTGATCTCCAGGGCGAGGTACCGGGAACGCTGCCGGCAGGAGGCGAGGCTGCCGGCGGCGAACCACAGGCCAGGCTGCGGGGTGCGCTTCCAGACGTTGGCCACCTCACCCGTCTCGTCCAGGCCCCAGATCTGACCGACCCGTCCCGCCACCTCGGCTCCGAAGTACCGCTCGACCGCGGCGCCCATCGGTTGGTACCCGGTCGCCAGGATGATGGCGTCCACGTGCGGCGCCGTGCCGTCCCGGAACCGGATCGCGCGCGGCGCGAACCCCTCGACGTCCGACCACTGCCGCAGGCCGACCTGACCGGAGATGATGAGGTCGCAGGCGCCGACGTTGATGTAGTAGCCGCCGCCGCGACGCAGGTACTTGCTCAGCATGCCGCCGCCGTCCTCGGCGTAGTCGGTCCGGAACCCCTTGTCGTTCAGCTGCCGGATCAGGTCCCGGTCCAGCTCACGCATCCGGTCGGTCAACAGTTGCTGCGATCGCAGCGCGTACGGCGGTGGCGTCGACACGGCGAGCAGGTCGACGTCGTCCAGACTGCGACCTTCGTGATAGATGCGGGAGGGCAACCGTCCCGCCGGCTCCAGCCCGATGACCGTCGTGGAGCCCCGCTGGAGCATCGTGACGTCGGCGCCCCACCGGTGGAGTTCCTGCGCCACGTCGTGGGCGCTGTTGCCGGTGCCGACCACGACCACGCTCTGTCCGGCGTAGGGGGCACCGTTGACGAACTCGGTGGTGTGCCGCACGTCGCCAGCGAAGTCGGACAGCCCCGGGATGTCGGGGCGGTACGGGATCCCGCTCACCCCGGTGGCCATCACGATGTGCCGCGGCCGCACCACCCGCTCCGTACCGCAGGCCTGGCGCAGCGTGACCGTCCAGCGCCCCTCGTCGACGTCGAACGCGCCCGACACGAGTTCGGTGCCGGCCCAATAGTTGATCTCCATGGCCTCGACGTAGATCTCGAACCAGTTGGCCAACTGGTCCTTGGGCAGGAACGTGGGGAAGCTGTCCGGGAACTCCAGGTACGGCAGGTGGCACGTCCAGGTCTCGTTGTGCAGGGCCAGCATGTGGTAGCGCTGGCGCCAGTTGTCGCCGATGCGCGGCCACTTGTCGACCACGAGGGTGTCCACCTCCAGGTGGTTCAGCCGCGCGGCCACGCCGAGCCCGGCCTGCCCGCCCCCGACCACGAGGACGTCGGGTTCACGGTCGCGGTAGGCGACGGCCCACTCCCGCATGTCCCGCCAGTTGGCGCCCGGCGCCACGTGCTCGTAGTCGCCGCCCCGGCGACGGTTCGCGCCCCGTCGCTCCTCGTGCCCGATGATCTCCTCAAGGGCCGTCGACAGGGTCCAGCCGCGGTACGCGCCGTCGCTTTCCACCAGCCGGACGATCCCCCGGCCCCGGCCGTGCCTGGTGGTGAACGCCAGGAAGATCTCCAGGCACTCGCGTCCGACCCGGGTCACCCACTCCGGAGTCCCGGCGATCGTGACGCGCACGGGCGAGACGTTCGCCAGCCGCTCGCGCAGCGCGCGTACGACCTCGGCACGCGGGCTGGTCGAGGACGTCGTCCAACTCATCAACACCAGATCGCGCCACGCTGCCTGCTCGATGAAGAGATCCTCGAAGGCGGCGGCCGGGCCACGGTCGAGGGCCGCCTGCAGGCGATCGACCCAGGCGGCGGCGATGTCGCCTGGCCCGGGCCGGTGCGCGAGGAGCCCGATCTGATTGTTCTGAATCATTTAGCTATCATGACATGATCTCGTCCATGACCGGTACCGGGACAGGCCGCGGGCGGCGGTCAAGCCCAGGTCATCGACCGCTGCGCCGCAGGCGGACCCGGTAGGAGTAGCGGTCGGGCAGGAAGTAGCTCGTCGCCAGCTCGACGGCCGCGCCGCTGGCGGCGTAGTACAGCCGGTCGATGCGCAGCAGCGGAGCGCCCTCCTCGCAGGCGAGCCGGTCCGCCAGGGCCGGGGTGGCCCGCGCCGCGGTGATGCTCTGCTCGGCCTCGGCGATCGGACTGGCCAGGCGCGCGTCGAGCAGGCCGATGACCGTCTCGACGCTGCGGGCCCCCGCCCGGGCGAGTTCGGGCACGTCATCGAGAAGCCGGCCCACGTCGGGAGGCAGGTACACCGAGGTCACGCAGAACGGCGTGTCCTCGTAGTGGCGCCGGAAGTGCGCGGCGTAGACGGCGTCGGACGGCAGTCTCAGCCGGCCGGCGGCGTCCACATCGACCGTACGGCGCAGCGGCGTGAGCATCTCCAGCGTCGTGTCCAACGACAGGCCCATGAGGTCCTCGACGGAGCCGAACTGGCGCAGATAGGCGCCGGTCGGCGCCACGAACGTCCCCCGTCCGGGGAACCGGGCGACCATGCCCTCCGCGACGAGGTCGTGGAAGGCCCGCCG
>JAEZGP010000332.1 GCA_023437285.1 Actinomycetes bacterium
GGCCCGCACCGGCCAGCAGCACCGGGCCGGTGACCAGCGGATCGCCCGGCGCGTAGCGGCGCAGCGGCGCGGGCCGCGGCAGGCCGAGCCGCTTCACCAGCCCACGCCCCACCCCCGAGTTGGCGAAGCCGCGGTACCGGTCGGTCATGCCACCGCCTCGCCGGCCCCGGCGGCGCCATGACTGGCACGGACGCTCTGGCTTCGCTCGGTCATGGCTCAACCCTACGGGCGCTGTCAGCCCCGCCAGGGTGACTCCACGCAGGTGCGCCGGGCGACCGCGTCCCGTTCGCGCGGGGCGGGCGGACCCCTATGCCATGGTCCGGGCGTCATGGCGATCATGGAGCGCTGAGCGGGGCAGCGGGAACCGCGCCGGCATGCCAATCTGGCTGCCATGCCCCCCGGCCCTCCGACGCTGGCCCCGTTGCGCCACCGGCCGTTCCTGTTCCTGGTGCTCGGTCGCGCCACCACGATGCTCGGCAGCGCCATCGCGCCGATTGCCCTCGCGTTCGCCGTCCTTGATTTGACCGGCAGCGTCGCCGACCTCGGCCTCGTCGTCGCGGCGCGGTCGGTGACCAACGTGGTCTTCCTGCTCGTCGGCGGGGTCGTCGCCGACCGGCTGCCGCGCCAGCTGATCATGGTCGCGTCGAGCGTGCTCGCCGCCGCCAGCCAGGCGGTCGTCGCCGCCCTCGTGCTCACCGGATCCGCGACCGTCGCGCTGCTCGCGGTCCTCGGCGTCGTCAACGGGTTCGCGGCGGCGTTCGGCTTCCCCGCGTCCAGCGCGGTGCTGCCGCAGACCGTGCCCGAGGACACCCGCCAGCAGGCCAACGCGCTCAACCGGCTCGGCGTCAACGCGGCCATGATCGTTGGGGCCTCGTCCGGCGGCGCGCTGGTGGCGCTCGTCGGGCCCGGCTGGGGACTCGCGGTCGACGCGGCGACGTTCGCGCTATCGGCGGTCGCCTTCGCGCTCGTCCGCGTGCCGCGCGTACGGGCGGCCGCCGCCTCCTCGACCAACGTCCTCGCCGAGCTGCGCGACGGCTGGCGTGAGTTCACCGCGCGCAGCTGGGTGTGGGTGATCGTGCTCGCGTTCTGCTTCATCAACGCCGCCGTGGTCGGCGGGAAGGTCGTCCTCGGGCCGGCCGTGGCCGACGAGAGCATCGGCCGTACGGCGTGGGGCCTGGTGCTGGCCGCCCAGACCGTCGGGATGGTGATCGGCGGCATCGTGGCGATGCGCCTGAAGGTCAAGCGGCTGCTGCTGTTCGGGACCCTGTTCGTCGCGGCCGACGTGCCGTTCCTGCTGTTCCTCGGGGTCGCGCCGGTGCTGCCGGTCATGCTCGCCTGCGCGCTGCTGTCGGGCTTCGGGATCGAGCAGTTCGGCGTCGCGTGGGAGACCTCGCTGCAGGACCACATCCCGGCCGACCGGCTCGCCCGCGTGTACTCCTACGACGCCCTGGGATCGTTCATCGCCATCCCGGCCGGCGAGGTGGCCGCCGGACCGGTGGCGGAGGCGGTCGGCCTCGGGCCAGCGCTCGTCGGCGCGGCCGGGATCGTCCTCGTGTGCACGCTCGCCGCCGTCCTCAACCGCTCCGTACGCACCCTGCGCCACGGCACCCGCGGCGAGGACCTGCCCGCGACGGCCTAGCGAGGCGCGGGAGAATGGGGACGTGATCCCCAACGTGCTTGCCGGGCGGTACGCGTCCGCCGAACTGGTCAACATCTGGTCGCCCGAGGAGAAGGTGCGCGCCGAGCGGCGGCTGTGGCTGGCCGTCCTGCGGGCCCAGCGGTCACTGGGCGTGACCGTTCCGGACGGCGTGATCGAGGCCTATGAGCGCGTACTCGATGATGTTGATCTTAAGTCGATCGCGGCGCGGGAGCGGGTCACGAAGCACGACGTCAAGGCGCGCATCGAGGAGTTCTCGGCGCTGGCGGGGCACGAGCACATCCACAAGGGGATGACCTCGCGCGACCTGACGGAGAACGTCGAGCAGCTGCAGATCCGCGCCTCGCTGGAGCTGGTGCGCGACCGGGTCGTGGCCACGCTGGCCCGGCTCGGGGCGCGGGCGGTGGAGTTCGACCAGCTGGTCATGGTGGGCCGCTCGCACAACGTGCCGGCGCAGGCCACCACGCTGGGCAAGCGGTTCGCCACGGCGGCCGAGGAACTTCTTTTCGCGTACGAGCGCCTGTCCGCGCTGCTGGAGCGCTATCCGCTGCGCGGCATCAAGGGCCCGGTCGGTACGGCGGCCGACCAGCTCGACCTGCTGGACGGGTCGGCGCAGGCCCTGGCGACGCTGGAGGCGGAGGTGGCCCGCCACCTCGGCTTCGCCCGGGTGCTCGACAGCGTCGGCCAGGTCTACCCGCGCTCGCTGGATCTCGACG
Source organism: Actinomycetes bacterium (assembly GCA_023437285.1). Classification (GTDB taxonomy): domain Bacteria; phylum Actinomycetota; class Actinomycetes; order Mycobacteriales; family Micromonosporaceae; genus Luedemannella. The sequence goes on from JAEZGP010000332.1 coordinate 2,374, forward strand.
TCGTCTCCGCGCTGGCCCAGGTCGTCGCCGCGCCGTCGTCGCTGGCGCTGACCATCCGGCTCATGGCCGGCCAGGAGCTGGCCACGGAGGGCTTCCGGCCCGGCCAGGTCGGCTCGTCGGCGATGCCGCACAAGATGAACACCCGCTCGTGCGAGCGGGTGAACGGGCTGGCCGTGGTGGTCCGGGGCTACCTGTCGATGGTGGGGGAGCTGTCCGGCGACCAGTGGAACGAGGGCGACGTGTCGTGCTCGGTGGTGCGCCGGGTGGCCCTGCCGGACGCGTTCTTCGCCACCGACGGGCTTTTTGCGACCTTCCTCACGGTACTGGATGATTTTGGTGCCTATCCGGCCGTGGTCGCCCGCGAACTCGACCGGTACCTGCCGTTCCTGGCCACCACCAAGATCCTTGTCGGGGCCGTCCGGCGCGGGGTCGGCCGCGAGCTCGCCCACGAGGCGATCAAGGAGCACGCGGTGGCCGTGGCGCTGGCCATGCGCGAGAAGGGCGCGCCCGACAACGACCTGTTCGACCGGCTCGCCGCCGACTCCCGCCTGGGCCTGAGCCGCTCCGAGATCGACGAGCTGATCGCCGACCGGCTCAGCTTCGTCGGCGCCGCGTCCGCGCAGGTCGCGGCCGTCGCCGAGCGCATCGGCGCGGTCGTGTCCCGGCACCCGGCCGCCGCCGGGTACGTCCCGGCACCGATCCTCTAGCCGGGCGGTAGCGACCCTAATTACCGTATTTTCGGCCTGAAAAGGTCGACCGAAACCGCAGGTAACTATGCGGGTAAGCTGTGTTGGCCCAGTGCCAAGTCGACTCAGGAGTGCCCGTGGCTCGCGTCGTGGTTGACGTCATGCTCAAGCCCGAGATCCTGGACCCCCAAGGTCAGGCTGTCGCGAACGCGCTGCCCCGCCTCGGCGTAGCCGGGGTGGAAGCGGTCCGCATCGGAAAGCGGATCGAGATCGACTTCACCGGCGAAGCCGACCTCGACAAGGCCCAGGAGATCGCCGACAAGCTTCTCGCCAACCCGGTGATCGAAGATTTCACCATCCGCGTCGAGGAGTCTGAAGCATGACCGCGGCGATCGGCGTCGTCACCTTCCCGGGGTCGCTCGACGACGGTGACGCCTGCCGCGCCGCCTACCTTGCCGGAGCCCGCGTCCTGCGGCTCTGGCACGCCGACCCGGACCTGCACGGCGTCGACGCCGTCATCCTGCCGGGCGGCTTCTCCTACGGCGACTACCTGCGGTGCGGCGCCATCGCGCGGTTCTCCCCCGTCATGGACTCGATCATCGACGCGGCCAAGGGCGGCATGCCCGTCCTCGGCATCTGCAACGGCTTCCAGGTCCTCTGCGAGGCCCACCTGCTGCCCGGCGCCCTGACCCGCAACAGCCACCTGCACTTCCGCAACCGCGATCAGCGGCTGCGCGTGGAGTCCACCGGCACCGCGTGGACCAGCAGCTTCGAGCCGGGCCAGCAGATCGTGATCCCGGTGAAGAACGGCGAGGGCCGCTACGTCGCCGACGACGCCACCCTCGACAAGCTCGACGCCGAAGGGCTGGTCGTGGCCCGCTACGTCGACGGCAACCCCAACGGGTCGCAGCGCGGCATCGCGGCCATCCGCAACCCGGCCGGCAACATCGTCGGGATCATGCCGCACCCCGAACACGCCGTCGAGGCGCTCACCGGACCCTCCACGGACGGACTCGGGTTCTTCAGCTCCGTGCTCCGTCACCTCGCCGCATACGAGAGGGTGACGACGTCATGACCTCCACCGCCTTCGTGGGGCCGCCCGCAGCCAGCGGCACGCCGTTCGACGGCCCGGACACCGTCGACTGGGCCGCGGCCACCCCGGACGCCCCGCAGCCCCACGCCGAGTTGGGCCTCGCCGACGACGAGTACGAGCGCATCCGCCAGATCCTCGGCCGCCGGCCCACCCAGTCCGAGCTGGCCATGTACTCGATCATGTGGAGCGAGCACTGCTCCTACAAGTCGAGCAAGGTGCACCTTCGGCAATTCGGCGAGAAGGCCCCGCCGTCGGCACGGATGCTGGCCGGGATCGGGGAAAACGCGGGGGTCATCGCCGTCACCGAAACCCTCGCGGTCACCTTCAAAGTGGAGTCGCACAACCATCCGTCCTTTGTGGAGCCGCATCAGGGCGCGGCCACCGGGGTCGGCGGGATCGTGCGTGACATCCTCGCCATGGGCGCTCGCCCGGTCGCGGTGATGGACCCGCTGCGCTTCGGCGCGGCAGACCATCCCGACACCGCGCGCGTGCTGCCGGGCGTAGTCGGCGGCATCGGCGGGTACGGCAACTGCCTGGGCCTGCCCAACATCGGCGGCGAGGTCGTCTTCGACCCGTGCTATCAAGGCAATCCGCTCGTCAACGCGCTCTGTGTCGGCGTGCTGCCCGCTGATCGGTTGCAGAACAAGGCAGCCACCGGGCCGGGCAACATCGTGGTGCTGATGGGCGCCAAGACCGGGCGCGACGGCATCGGCGGAGTCTCGGTGCTCGCCTCGGCGACCTTCGAGG
>JAEZGP010000422.1 GCA_023437285.1 Actinomycetes bacterium
GCGGTGGGCGGTGATGCGTTGGACGTTGGTGCGGTGGGCGGTGGTGCGGTGGTGGACCGTGGCGCGGTGGTGCGGCGGCGGCGCAGGACGCGCGCGAACGCGCCCTGGAGGCCGCCCGGAGCGACGATCATGGTGAGGATGAGGACGAGGCCGAAGATGGCCAGCGGCAGGTTGCCGGCCAGCCGCTGCTCGCTCGCCGGCGACAACGACAGCGCCGGCGACAGCGACGCGGTGATCTGGTGGGCCAGGTCGGGCAGGACGACGAGCGTGGCCGCGCCCCACGCCGCCCCGGCCAGGCTGCCCAGGCCGCCGATGACGATCGCCATCAGCAGGAACAGCGACAGCGTCAGCGGGAACGCGCCGGGGGACACGCTCTGCGCGAGGAACGCCAGCAGCCCGCCGCCGAGGCCGGCCGCCGCCGCGCTCACCACGAACGCCGTGACCCGCACCCGCGCGACGGCCACGCCGGCCAGCCGCGCCGCCACCTCGTCGTCGCGTACGGCGCGCAGCTCCCGCCCGTACCGGCTGCGCAGCAGGTTCGCCAGCGCGGCGGCGACGATCAGCGCCCCGGTCACGGCGACCAACGCCTGCCACCGCTCGTACGGCACGTCGACCGGCGCGGGTTCGGCGTAGACCGACAGGCCCTGCTCGCCGCCGAGCGACTCGCCGAAGATGATGGGCACGGTGGGCACCGCGACGGCGATGGCGAGCGTGGCGCCGGCCAGGTAGGGGCCGTGCAGCCGGGCCCCGGCCAGCCCGATCACGGCGCCGGCGACAACATTGACGAGTACGGCCGCCAGCAGCGAGATCCCGAGCAGCAGGACACCGATCAGCGGGGCGCCGCTCGCTGAGGTGCCACTCGCCCCCGCGTCGGCCAGCGCGTTCTGGGTGATGGCCACGGTGTAGGCGCCGATCGCCATGAACGCCCCGTGCCCCAGCGACAGTTGGCCCGACAGCCCGGTCAGGACGGTGAGCCCGGCGGCGGCGCAGAAGTAGGCGGCGGCCGTGGCCAGCTGGTAGGCCCGGAACGGCTCCAGCGTCGAGGCCAGGGCGTAGAGCGCAACGCCCACGGCAATCGCAACGATCCACCTGCGGTTCACGCGCGCCTCGCCTTCGTCGTCGCGATCAGGCCGTTGGGGCGCACCAGCAGGACCACGATCAGCAGTACGGCGACGGCGACGGAGGCCAGTTCGCCGCCGACGTACCCGGTCACGTACGACAGCAGCAGGCCGACCGTCAGTCCGCCGACGACCGCGCCGGGCGGGCTGTCGAGGCCGCCGATGATCGCGGCGGTGAACGCCGACACGAAGACCAGGTCCATCGCCGTCGGATGCAGGCCCAGCCCGGTCGGTACGCTCAGCAGCGCGGCCAGCGTGCCGGCGGCCGCCGCGAGCGCCCACCCGACGGTGAGCATGCCGGCGACGTTGACGCCGAGCAGCCGCGACACCTCCGGCGCCAACGCGGCCGCGCGCATCCGCAAACCCAGGCTCGTACGGGCGAACAGCAGCGCCAGCAGGCCCACGAGCGCGGCAACGGAGCCGAAGACGAACAGGTCGAACGGGGAGACGGTCGGTACGCCACCCACGACGTACGCGGTGCGGCTGACCGGCGTACCCATCGGGCGGTACTCGTTGCCGTAGATCATCCCGAGGACGGCCTGGATAAGCAGCACGAGGCCGAGCGCGACGATGACCGGGCTCAGCGGGTTCGTCGTGGTCACCAGCCGCATGACGCCGCGCTCCACGGCAACGCCGAGCAGCAGGCCGCCGGCCAGCGCCCCGGCGAAGCCGAGCCAGTACGAGCCCGTCGCCTCGGTGATCGAGGCAGCCGCGTACGCGGTGGCCACCGCCATCGCGCCCTGCGCGAAGTTGACGATCCGCGCCGCCCGCCAGATCATCACCAGCGCGAGCGCGAACACCGCCAGCACCGCGCCACGGGCCAGGCCGTCGACGGTGAGGAACACGAACCGGTCCACGTCCCCTCCCTCAGAATCCCAGATACGTGTGGCGCAGGGCGTCGTCGTCGCGCAGCTGGGCGGCGGGTGCGGCGACCACGACCCGGCCCAGCGACATGACGGTCGCGGTGTCGGCGACGGACAGGGCACTGCGGACGTTCTGCTCGACCAGCAGCACCGCCAGCCCGGTCTCGTCGCGCCACTGCCGCAGCAACGCCATGACCTGCGCGGTGATGCGGGGCGCCAGACCCAGCGACGGTTCGTCGAGCAGCAGCAGCCGGGGCCGGGCCATGAGCGCGCGGCCGAGGGCGAGCATCTGCCGCTCCCCGCCCGAGAGCTGGTGCGCCGCGTGCCGGCGCCGCCGGGCGAGTTCGGGGAACGTGTCGTACACGTCGGCGAGCCCACGCGCCTGCCCGGCCCGGTCACGTCGCCACAGGGCGCCGAGTCGCAGGTTCTCCGCCACGGTCAGCTCGCCGATCACCCCGCGCCCCTCGGGCACATGTACCAGCCCACGCCGGACCAGCATGTGCGGCGCCACGCCGGCCAGCGGCTCGCCGTCGAGCACGATCCGCCCACTCGTAGGCGTGACCAGACCCGACAAGGTCCGCAGCAGGGTCGTCTTGCCGGCACCATTGGCGCCGAGCACGGCCGTGATCTGCCCCGCCGGCACCCCCAGGTCAACGTCGCGCAACACCGGCGCCGCACCGTACCCAGCCACCAGGCCCTCGACGGCGAGCAGCGCCCCGCTCATGCCAGTACCGCTCGCGCCAGTACCGCTTACGCCGGACCTGCTCGCGTCATGCCCGTTCGTGCCCGTGCCGTGCCCGCTCGCATCGTGCTCGTTCGTGCCAGTGCCGCTCGCGCTGGGTCCGCTCGTGCCCGTGCCGCTTGCGTCGGGCCTGCTTGCGTCGGGCCTGCTCGCGTCGGGCTTGCTCGTGTCAGTGTCGCTCGTGTCGGGCCTGCTCGCGTCGGGTCCGCTCGCGCTAGGTCTGCTCATGTCGGCACCGCCTCGCCGAGGTAGGCCTCGATGACGGCCGGGTTGCGGGCGATGTCGCCGGGCGGGCCGGCGGCGATGACGCGACCGAAGTCCAGCACGGTGACCTGGTCGCAGACCTTCATCACGAGGTCCATGTGGTGCTCCACGAGCAGGACGGCGCACCCGTCGCGCTGGGGCAGGGTGGTGATGAGCCCGGCCAGCTCGTGGACTTCGGTCTGGCTCAGGCCGCCGGCGGGCTCGTCGAGCAGCAGCAGCCGGGGGCGGCTGGCCAGGGCGCGGGCGAGCGCGACCCGCTTGCCTACCGCGTACGGCAGCGTGGCGGGCAGCGCGTGTGCGTACTCGCCGATGTTGAGGTCCGTGAGCAGCGCGCGGGCCTCGTCGCGCAGCCGCCGTTCCTCGCGGCCGGCGCGCGGCAGCCCGAGCAGGGCGGACCCGATGCCGGCGCGGGCCGCGGCGGTCGCGCCGGCGACGACGTTGTCCAGTGCGGACAGTCCGTGGAACAGCCCGACCCCCTGCAACGTACGGGCGATGCCGAGGCGGGTGAGCCGGTGCGGCCGGGGCCGCAGGGGCCGGCCCTCGAAGGTGAGCGTGCCGCGTTGCGGCCGCTGCAACCCGCAGATGACGTTGAACAGCGTGGTCTTGCCGGCCCCGTTGGGCCCGATGACCCCGACCACGTGCCCGGGGGCGACGTCGAGGTCCACCCCGTCGAGCGCGATCAGCCCGTCGAAGCGTACGTCCACGCCCCGCAACCGCAGCCCGTCCACGCCCACCTCCGGCGACCGAGATATTTACACTAGGAATGTAAATTCAAGGTCGCCCGCACGGAACAGCCGTGACCAACTTGTAATCATCGGCCACATCTATAAGGACGTATGCAGCGAATCGCCTGATCAGACTGCAGTAAAACAGCAGTACTGGTGAATAAATCTTGC
>JAEZGP010000525.1 GCA_023437285.1 Actinomycetes bacterium
CGGTACGGCCGCGTCAGTCCGTTGAATCCACTGAGTCTATCTGGAAGCATTCGGCCGGGCCGCACGTGTTAACGCTAACAACGATGGGCGTGAAAGGAACGAGTTATGAGGCAGCCGTCCCGCGAGGGCCGACGCTTCCGCCCGTCGACCCCGCCCCACTGTGGAGCACCGCCTGTCCGGCGCTCAACGAAGCCCACACATGGCCTGCCGACGCGAACACCCAGTCGCACCGGCGAGGCCGGGCACCCCCCAGGAAGGACTCTCCATGAAGCTCAACCACCAACGCCGCGTGCTGGCCGCCGCGGTCGTTGCCGCGGTCACAGCCGCCGGGGTTATTACCGCGGTCGCCGCCCAAGCGGCGGTCGGCTGTCAGGTCACCTACGCCGTCAGCAGCCAATGGGGCGGCGGGTTCGGCGCGAACGTGACTATCAACAACCTCGGTGACCCCGTGAACGGCTGGCAACTGACCTGGACCTTCGGCGCCGGGCAGACCATCACGCAGCTCTGGAACGGCACCCCGTCGCAGTCCGGGTCGAACGTCACCGTCACCAACGCCAGCTACAACGGCGCCATCCCGACCGGGGGCAGCGTGAGCTTCGGCTTCAACGGCTCCTGGAACGACGCCAGCAACCCGGTCCCGACCAATTTCGCCCTCAACGGCACGCCGTGCACCGGTGCGGTGTCCACCTCAGCGGCGCCCACCACGGCGGCGCCCACCAGCAGCGGCCCAACGACCGGCGGGCCGGTCACGAGCGCCCCGCCGACCACCCAAGCGCCGCAGACCAGCGCGGGGCCGACGACGGCCGGCCCGTGGCCCCCATCGTCGACGTTCAACAACCCGGTGTTGTGGGAGGACTTCGCGGACCTGGACATCATCCGGGTCGGGGACGTCTACTACGCCTCCGCCTCGACGATGCACTACTCGCCCGGCGCGCCGGTACTGCGCTCGTACGACCTGGTCAACTGGGAGGTCGCCGGCCACTCGGTGCCCCGGCTGGACTTCGACAACTCCGCCTACGACCTGACGGGGTCGCGGGCGTACGTCAAGGGCATCTGGGCCTCGGCGTTCAACTACCGCCGCTCCAACAGCACGTACTACTGGTTGGGGTGTGTGGAGTTCAACCGCACCTACGTCTACACGGCCAGCGCCCCGGACGGGAACTGGACCAAGCGGGCCCGGATCAACAACTGCTACTACGACGCCGGTCTGCTCATCGACGACAACGACACCATGTACGTCGCCTACGGCAACGGCACGATCAGTGTGGCCCAGCTGTCCGCCGACGGGACCTCGCAGGTACGCGCCCAGCAGGTGTTCACCACCCCGTCCAACGTAGGCACCCTGGAGGGCGCGCGGTTCTACAAGCGCAACGGCTACTACTACATCTGGCTGACCCGACCCGCCAACGGCCAGTACGTACTGCGCTCCACCAGCCCGTGGGGACCCTACGAGATGCGCCAGGTCCTGCTCGACCTGCCCGGCCCGATCTCCGGCGGCGGCGTACCCCACCAGGGCGGCATGGTGCAAACCTCCGCCGGTGCGTGGTACTACCTGGCGTTCATCGACGCCTACCCCGGCGGCCGGGTCCCGGCACTCGCGCCGATCACCTGGTCGGGCGACTGGCCGGTGCTGCAGACCGTCAACGGCCGGTGGGGCGCCACCTACCCGAACCCGGTGGTGCCGCAACCGCCGCGGCAGGTGAGGCCACCTACGGGTACGGACACCTTCACCAGCCTGGGGCCGGAGTGGGAATGGAACCACAACCCCGACACCAGCAAGTTCAGCGTGGGCAACGGCCTGCGGCTGTCGACAGCGACGGTGACGACGGACCTCTACGCGGCGCGCAACACGCTCACGCACCGCATTCTGGGTCCGACGTCGACGGCGACGATCGAGCTGGACTACTCGCAGATGCGTGACGGGGACCGGGCCGGGCTGGCGATGCTGCGCGACTCGTCGGCGTGGATCGGCATCAAACGCGACAACGGCGCGACCCGGGTCGTCATGCAGAACGGGCTGGCCATGAACAGCAGTTGGGCCACGACCAACACCGGCTCCGAGGCCGGCTCGGCCAACGTGTCGGGCGGGCGGATCTGGCTGCGGGTCAAGGCCGACATCCGGCCCGGCAGTGGTCGGCAGGCCGTGTTCTCGTACTCCACCAACGGGTCCACGTTCACCAACCTCGGCCCCGGGTTCACCTTGAACAACGCGTGGCAGTTCTTCATGGGCTACCGGTACGGCATCTTCAACTACGCCACCAGCAGCCTCGGCGGGACTGTCACCGTGCCACAGTTCTCCATGACCACTCCCTAGGGGATCGGCCGGGGCGGCACCTTGCGCGGGAGCCCGCCCCGGCCGATCATTTTCGGCCGGTTTCGCCAATTCGGTCACCGACCCGGATCCGGGCCGCGAGACTGGTGATCGTGGCGAGCGCGGCGCTCACTGACGCAGGCGTCGGCGCGCCGGTGTCGTTGAGCCGGCGCCAGACGAACGTCATCTTCGCCGCGATCACCCTCGGCCTGCTGCTGGCCGCCCTCGACGCGACGATCGTGTCGACGGCCCTGCCGACCATCGTGGCGGATCTGGGCAGCGCCGGGCACATGTCCTGGGTCGTCACCGCCTACCTGCTCGCCGAGACGGTCGCGACCGTGCTGACCGGCAAGTTCGGCGACATGTTCGGTCGCAAGACCATCTTCCAGCTCAGCGCCGTGATCTTCGTGGGCGGCTCGATCGTGTGCGGCGTCGCGCAGGACATGATCATGCTGATCGTGGCCCGCGCGGTGCAGGGCATCGGCGCGGGCGGCCTCATGGTCACCGCGATGGCCCTGATCGCCGACGTGATCCCGCTGCGCGAACGCGGGCGTTACCAGGGCGCGCTCGGCGCGGTCTTCGGCATCACCACGGTCGTCGGCCCCACCCTGGGCGGCCTGTTCACCGACCACCTCACCTGGCGGTGGGTCTTCTACATCAACGTGCCGCTGGCGATCGTGATGCTCGCGGTTACCGCCGTGGCCGTACCGAAGGTGCGGGCGACGGTCCACCCGATCATCGACTACGTCGGCATCGCCCTGGTCTCGGTCGGCGCGTCCGGCATGATCCTCGCGCTGTCGTGGGCCGGCAACGAGTACCCGTGGAGCTCGCCGGTCATCATCGGCCTGTTCGCCGTGTCGGTCGTGCTGCTGGCGGCGTTCGTGCTCGTCGAGCGGCGGGCGACCGAGCCGATGTTGCCCATGCGGTTGTTCCGCAACTCGGTGTTCACCGTGTGCTCGATCCTGAGCTTCATCGTCGGCTTCGCGTTGCTGGGCGTCATGACGTTCCTGCCGACCTACCTGCAGTTCGTCGACGGCGTGTCGGCCACCGCGTCGGGCCTGCGGTTGCTGCCGCTCGTCGTCGGCCTGTTCATCACGTCCCTGCTGTCCGGCGCGCTGATCAGCCGTACGGGTCGGTACCGGGTGTTTCCCATCGTGGGCTGCGCCATCATGGCCGTCGGCCTGTGGCTCATGTCGACGATGGGCCCGCAGACGGGCTTCTGGGTCGAGTCGGCCTACATGTTCACCCTGGGCCTGGGCATCGGCCTGTCGATGCAGGTGCTCACCATCGCCGTGCAGAACACCGTGCGCTACGCCGACCTGGGCACCGCGACCTCCGGCGTCACGTTCTTCCGTACGCTGGGCAGCGCGTTCGGTACGGCCGTGTTCGGCAGCCTGTTCACCAACCAGCTGACCCCCGCCCTCAAATCGGCCATGGCCCAGCTGCCCGGCGTGCCGCCCGTGGCCGCGCAGAACCCCGAGGCGCTGCAACGGTTGCCCGCCGAACTGCGGGCGCCGATCGAGGCCGCGTACGCCGACAGCATCGGGTACGTGTTCCGGTGGGTCGTACCCGTTGCCCTGCTCGGCTTCGTCGTGGCGCTGTTCCTGAAGGAGGTGCCGCTGCGTGACGCGGCCCGCGAGGCGGCCACCGATGTCGGCGACGCGTTCTCCGCCCCCATGTCCGATGACCGGGTGGACCAGCTCGAACGCGCGATCGGCGAGACCGTCCGCCGCGAGCTGGGCGACCGCGCCTTCCTCGCGCGCATGCTGGCCGACGCCGGCGGCAACGTCACCCCGGCGCAGGCGTGGGGACTGGCCCAGATCCACCTGTTCATCACCGTCCGGGGGCACGCCGACCTGGCCGACATCGCCCACCGGTTCCGCCTGCCGCCGGAGGTCCTGCAGCCCGTGTTCGACGACCTGCGTCAGGCCGGACTGGTCCGGCTGGACGGCACCGAGATCACGTTGACGCCGGCCGGCCACGCGCGGCTCGACCAGTTGCGGGCCGCGTGGCGGCACTGGCTCGACGCGCACCTCGACGACTGGACCTTCGGCGACCCCACCGACAGCGCGCTGCTCGACCGTGCCCTCAACAAGATCGCCAACCGCCTCGTCAACGAGGAGGCCCACCGCGTGGCCGTCGCGTCCTGACCGGCGGGCTACCGTGGAGGGATGCCTTACCGGGTACTGGTCGCGGCCGTCCTGGTGGCGCACTTCGCCTTCCTGGCGTACGTGGTGTTCGGCGGTTTCCTGACCTGGCGGTGGCCGAGGGCGATCTGGCCCCACCTGGTCGCCGTCGGCTGGGGCGTCCTGGTGGTTGCCGCGTCCCTGGACTGCCCGCTCACCTGGGCGGAGAACTGGGCCCGCCGCCGCGCCGGTGACACCCCGCTGGCGGGCGGCTTCATCGACACGTACATCCAGGGCATCATCTACCCGGCCCGCTACCTGACCGAGGTCCGCGCGCTGTGCGTCCTGATCGTGCTGGCCTCCTGGACGGGCGGCTACGTCCGGTGGCGGCGCCGCCGGACCGCCGCCGAAAGGGCACCCGTCTAGCAGCCGATCATCGTACGGCGCACGCCCGGCGGTGCGCCGTACGATGTCGTGCCGTCGATCTCCGGGAGCCCCGATATGCCCTGCCCCAACTGTGGAAACGCGATCTCCGCTGGGCATGTGCGGTGCCCGTACTGCCAGACGATGCTGGGCTTCGACGTGCCGGACCCGCCCGCCGCCGGCCTCCTGCCGTACGCGCGCGTCCACGCCGTGCGCGGGCTGGGCATCGCCGCGACGGTGCTTGTCGGCGCCACGGGCGTGCTCACCGCCGCGCTGCAGCTCGTCCTCGCCGACGTCGTCTACCTGCTGGGCGCCTATGACGACATCGCCTTCTGGATGTCCGTGGTCCTCGCCGCGCTCGTCGTGAGCGTCTGCGCCCTCGTGGTGGAGATCGTGTGGCTCTACCGCGCCCGGTCGAACGTCGACGCGTTCATCGGGTCCCGGCCACGGTGGAGCGTGGGCTGGACGATCGGCGCCTTCTTCATCCCGATCGCGGGCGTGGTCATCGTCGCGCTGGTCATGGCGGACGTCGCCCGCAACAGCGTGCGGGACTCGCGGGTGGCCACGGTCGTGCGCATGCTGTGGGTCATGGCCGCCGCCCGGCTCATCGGCGCCTGCGGCGGCGCTGTGATCAGCGCCAGCATGGTGGACAACGCGGTAGGCAGGTCGGACGTCAACGCGGGTGACTGGCTGGCTGTCGTGATGGGCGTCGTGGCCACCGGTCTTGAGATCACGGTCATCTACCTCATCACCGTCGACCAGCACGCCCGCATCAGCACGGCGTCGGTCTCGGCATACGCGGAGCCCGGCCCCGCGCGGTCACCGTTTCCCGCGCCACTGCCGCCCGGCGACGGCACACCGCTGCCGGCCGCCGATGCGCCGTCGGCGCCCGCCGCCGCGC
>JAEZGP010000564.1 GCA_023437285.1 Actinomycetes bacterium
ACCGACGCTGCTCTGGTACGGGGGATCCGACGATGTCTGCCCCGTCAGGTACGGGCAGTGGTACGCCGACCGGATCGCTGACGCGCGGCTGTTCGTCCTTCCCGGCGAGGACCATCTGACGGTGGCCGACTCACGCCGGCCGGAGGTGTTGGCGGCCCTGCTCGACGCGTGGCGATGACCGTGACCGTTGGCGGGGCGGCACCACGGTGGGCGCCGCCCCGATGAAGCCGGCGGCCGGACTCAGCGGACGGCGAGGGCGATCGTGTCCGGCCGGACCGGCGCCGGCAGGGTCGACGATCCTGACAGGTAGGTGTCCACGGCCGCGGCGGCTGCGCGGCCCTCGGCGATGGCCCACACGATCAGGGACTGGCCGCGTCCGGCGTCACCGGCAATGAACACGCCCTCCGCCGTGGACTGCCAGCCCGCGTCGCGGACCGCCCGGCCGCGCGCGTCGACCTCGACGCCGAGCGCGTCGAGCAGCTCGCCCTCGGCCGTGTCGCCGACCGACACGAAGCCCATGGCCAGGAACACCAGGTCGGCCGGCAGTTCGCGCTCGGTTCCCTCGACCTTGGCGAACCGGCCGTCGACCAGCTCGACCTCGTGCAGCGCGATCGCCCGTACGTGGCCGTTCTCGTCGCTCAGGAACCGCTCGGTGTTGACCGCGAACAGGCGTTCGCCGCCCTCCTCGTGCGCGCTGGACGTGCGGTAGATCAGCGGCCACGTCGGCCACGGGGTGGCATCGGGCCGCAGGTCGGCGGGCCTGGGCATGATCTCCAGCTGGGTCACGCTCTTGGCGCCCTGGCGGTGGGCGGTGCCGAGGCAGTCGGCCCCGGTGTCACCGCCGCCGATGATCACCACGTGCTGGCCGGCCGCGTCGATCGGCGAGGACTCCATGTCGCCGAGCTGCACGCGGTTGGCCGGGACCAGGTATTCCATGGCGGAATAGATGCCGGCCAGCTCGCGGCCCGGCGCCGGCAGGTCGCGCGGAACCGTCGCCCCCGTGGCGATCACGACCGCGTCGAAGTCGGCCCGCAGCTGCTCCACGGACAGGTCCCGACCGACGTGCACGCCGGTGACGAACCGGGTGCCCTCGGCCTCCATCTGCGCCAGCCGGCGGTCCAGGTGCCGCTTTTCCATCTTGAACTCGGGAATGCCGTAGCGCAGCAGCCCGCCGACGCGGTCGGCTGACTCGTAGACGGTCACCCCGTAGCCGGCGCGGGTGAGCTGCTGGGCGGCGGCCAGCCCGGCGGGGCCGGAGCCGATGACCGCGACGTTCTTGCCGGTCAGTTGCGCCGGAAGCTGCGGGGCGACCCAACCCTCGGCCCAGGCCCGGTCGATGATCTCGACCTCGACCTGCTTGATGGTCACCGCGTCGGAGTGGATGCCGAGCACGCAGGCGGCCTCGCACGGCGCGGGGCACAGCCGGCCGGTGAACTCCGGGAAGTTGTTGGTCGCGTGCAGCCGCTCGATGGCCGCCTGCCACCGGTCGGTGCGCACCAGGTCGTTCCACTCGGGAATGAGATTGCCGAGCGGACAACCGTTGTGGCAGTACGGGATACCGCAGTCCATGCAGCGGGTCGCCTGCGTCTGGATCTTGCCGGGCTCGAACTGTTCGTAGACCTCGCGCCAGTCGGAGATCCGCACCGCCACCGGTCGGCGCTTGGGCAGCTCCCGGTCGAACTTCAAAAACCCAGTGGGATCAGCCACGAGCCGCCTCCATGATCGCTTCATCCACGTCGCGACCGGACAGTTCGGCCAAGCGACTTGCCTGCAGTACCCGTTTGTAGTCGCGGGGCATGATCGTCGAGAACGCCGCCGCGTGTCCCGCCCAGTCCGCGAGCACGGCCTCGGCCACCGTCGAACCGGTCTCGGCGTAGTGGCGTTCCACCATGGCCCGCAGCTCGACGGCGTCCGCCTCGGACAGCGGCTCGACGTCGACCATCTCCGTGTTGACCAGCGACCGGTCCAGATTCAGCACGTGGGCTACCCCGCCGGACATCCCGGCCGCGAAGTTGCGTCCGGTCGGGCCGAGCACGGCCACGCGTCCGCCGGTCATGTACTCGCACCCGTGGTCGCCGACGCCCTCGACGACCGCCACCGCGCCGGAGTTGCGGACGCAGAACCGCTCGCCCACCCGCCCGCGCAGGTAGAGCTCGCCCGCCGTCGCCCCGTACAGGATGGTGTTGCCGGCGATGATGTTCTCCTCGGCGGCGAACGCGGCGGCCTCGTGCGGGCGGACGATGATCCGGCCGCCGGACAGTCCCTTGCCGACGTAGTCGTTGGCGTCGCCGGACAGCCGCAGCGTGACCCCCGGCGGCAGGAACGCGCCGAACGACTGGCCGGCCGTGCCGGTGAGGACGACCTCGATGGTGTCGTCGGGCAGGCCCTTGCCGCCGAACGCGCGGGTCACCCGCGAGCCGAGCAGCGTGCCGACGGTACGGTTGACGTTGCGGACCGGCAGCTCGATGCGGACCGGCTGTCCCTCGGTGAGCGCGACCTCGGCCAGTTGGATCAGCGTGTTGTCCAGCGCCCTGTCCAGCCCGTGATCCTGGGCGACGACCTGCCGGCGCGGCGTACCGTCGGGCAGGTCGGGGAGCGCGAAGATCGGCGACAGGTCCAGCCCGGCGGCCTTCCAATGGTCGACGGCCTCGCGGGTGTCGAGCAGCTCGACGTGTCCGATCGCCTCGTCGAGGCTGCGGAACCCCAGCTCCGCCAGGTACTGGCGGACCTCCTCGGCGATGTACTCGAAGAAGGTGACCACGAACTCCGGCTTGCCGTCGAACTTCTCGCGCAGCAGCGGGTTCTGCGTGGCCACGCCGACCGGGCACGTGTCCAGGTGACACACCCGCATCATGATGCAGCCCGCCACGATCAGCGGCGCGGTGGCGAAGCCGAACTCCTCCGCGCCGAGCAGCGCACCGATGATGACGTCCCGGCCGGTCTTGAGCTGCCCGTCGACCTGCACGACGATCCGGTCGCGCAGCCCGTTGAGCAGCAGGGTCTGCTGCGTCTCGGCCAGGCCCAGCTCCCACGGCGCCCCGGCGTGCTTGAGCGAGGTCAGCGGCGAGGCACCCGTACCGCCGTCGTGGCCGGAAATGAGAACGACATCAGCGTGCGCTTTACTGACGCCAGCCGCGACGGTTCCGACGCCGACCTCGGCCACGAGCTTCACGTGGACCCGAGCCTGGTCGTTGGCGTTCTTCAGGTCGTGGATCAGCTGGGCCAGGTCTTCAATGGAGTAGATGTCGTGATGGGGCGGTGGCGAGATCAGCCCCACGCCGGGCGTGGAGTGCCGCGTGCGGGCCACCCACGGGTAGACCTTGTGCGCGGGCAACTGGCCGCCCTCGCCGGGCTTGGCGCCCTGGGCCACCTTGATCTGGATGTCGTCGGCGTTGACCAGATATTCGCTGGTGACCCCGAACCGGCCGCTGGCGACCTGCTTGACGGCGCTGCGCCGGGCGGGATCGTAGAGCCGGTCGACGTCCTCGCCGCCTTCGCCGGTGTTGGACTTGGCGCCGATCGAGTTCATCGCGACCGCGAGCGTCTCGTGCGCCTCGGCCGAGATGGAACCGTAGGACATGGCGCCGGTGGAGAACCGCCGCACGATGCTGGCGACCGGCTCGACCTCGTCGATCGGTACGGGCGGCCGGGCGCCGACCTTCAGCTCGAACAGGCCGCGCAGAGTCGCCCCCCGGCGCGACAGGCCGTCCACGGCGGCGGTGTACCGGCTGAACACCTCGAACTGCCGGGACCGGGTCGCGTGTTGCAGCAGGAACACCGTCTCGGGGTTGAACAGGTGCAGTTCGCCCTCGCGTCGCCACTGGTACTCGCCGCCCGTCTCCAGCCGACGGTGCGCGCTGCGCGTCTCGTTGGCCTGCCAGGCCCGCGCGTGCCGGGCGGCGACCTCCGCGTGGATCTCGGCCAGCCCGATCCCGCCGAGCCGGCTCGACGTGCCGGTGAAGTACCGCGCGACGAGCTCCTCGGACAGGCCGACCGCCTCGAACACCTGCGCACCCATGTAGGAGGCGACGGTGGAGATGCCCATCTTGGACATCACCTTGAGGACGCCCTTGCCCATGGCCTTGACGTAGTTGCGCGCGGCCACGTGCTCGTCGAGGCCGGTGAGCGCGCCGGTGGCGATCATGTCGTCGATGGACTCGAACGCCAGGTAGGGGTTCACGGCGGAGGCGCCGTAGCCCAGCAGGAGGGCCATGTGGTGCACTTCGCGCGCGTCACCGGCCTGCGTGATCAGCCCGACCATCGTACGGGTCTTCTCGCGGATGAGATGGTGGTGCACGCAGGCGGTGAGCAGCAACGATGGGATCGGTGCCAGGTCGGCCGTGGAGTCGCGGTCGGACAGCACGATCAGCCGCGCGCCGTCCCGGATGGCCTCGGAGACGTGGCGGCAGATCTCGTCCAGCCGGGCCTCGAGTCCCGCGGCGCCGTCGCGCACCGGGTACAGGCCCGACACGGTGACCGCCGTGAAGCCGGGCATGTCGCCGTCGTCGTTGATGTGGACGAGCTTGGCGAACTCGTCGTTGTCCAGCACGGGGAACGGCAGGACGATGTGGCGGCAGGACGCCGGCGACGGGGCGAGCAGGTTCTGCTCCGGCCCGATCGTCAGCGCGACCGACGTGACGATCTCCTCGCGGATCGCGTCCAGCGGCGGGTTCGTCACCTGCGCGAACAGTTGACTGAAGTAGTCGAACAGCAGCCGTGGGCGCTCGGACAGCACCGCGATGGGGGTGTCCGTGCCCATCGATCCGATCGGCTCGGCGCCGGTGCGGGCCGCCGGCGTGACCAGGACCGTCAGTTCCTCCTCGGTGTAGCCGAACGTGAGCTGGCGGCGTAGGACCGCCTCGTGGCTGAACGTCTCCTGCTGCCGCTCGGGCAGATCGGACAGCCGGATCAGACCGTCGCGCAACCAGTCGGCGTACGGGTGCTCGGCGGCGAACTCGGACTTGATCTCCTCGTCGTCGACGATGCGTCCGGCGGCCGTGTCCACCAGGAACATCCGGCCCGGTTGCAGCCGGCCCTTCGCGACGACGGTGGCCGGGTCGAGGTCGAGCACACCGGCCTCGCTGGCGAACACGACGAGGTCGTCGCTGGTGCGCCACCACCGGGCGGGACGCAGCCCGTTGCGGTCGAGGACCGCGCCGACCCGCGTACCGTCGGTGAACGCCACGCAGGCCGGACCGTCCCAGGGCTCCATCACCGAGGCGTGGAACTCGTAGAAGGCGCGCCGCGCCGGGTCCATCGTGGGGTTGTTCTCCCAGGCCTCCGGCACCATCATGAGCACCGCGTGCGCCAGCGGGCGACCACCGAGATGCAGCAGTTCGAGGACCTCGTCGAAGCTAGCGGAGTCGCTGGCCCCCGGCGTACAGATCGGGAACAGCCGCTGGAGGTCGCCGGGGATCAGGTCGCTGGCGAGCAGGGCCTCGCGCGCGCGCATCCAGTTGCGGTTGCCGCTGACGGTATTGATCTCGCCGTTGTGGGCGACATAGCGGTACGGGTGCGCCAGCGGCCAGCTCGGGAACGTGTTGGTGGAGAACCGGCTGTGCACCAGCGCGACGGCGCTGGTCAGCCGCGGGTCGGACAGGTCGGGGAAGAACGTGGCGAGCTGCCCGGTGGTCAGCATCCCCTTGTAGACCAGGGTGCGGGCCGACAGGGAGGAGAAGTAGGTCTCCACCCCCAGCTCGCGGGTCTCGCGCTCGGCCCGGCGGCGCACGACGAACGCCAACCGCTCCAGGACCAGGCCGGCCGCCCCCGACCCCGCGATGAACAGCTGGGCGAAGTGCGGCTGCACGGAGCGGGCGGTCGGGCCGAGGTCGGCGCCCTGCGCATCGGTCGGCACGTCACGCCAGCCCAGCAGGTCGGCGCCCTCCTCGGCGACGATCCGCTCGATCGCCGCGATGGCGGCGGCGCGCTCGTCGGGGTCGGCGGGCAGGAACGCGTTGCCCACGGCGTAGGTGGGCTCGCCGGACGCGGTGGGCTCCGGCAACGGGAAGCCGGCGACCGCGCGGAGGAACTCGTGCGGGACCTGGGTGAGGATGCCCGCGCCGTCGCCGGAGTTGACCTCGGAGCCCGCGGCACCGCGATGCTCCAGGTTGCGCAGCGCCGTCATGCCGGCCTCGACGATCGCGTGCGAGCGTCGGCCGCGGGCGTCCACGACGAAGGCGACGCCGCAGGCGTCGTGTTCGTTGGCGGGGTCGTACAGACCCTGGGCGTACGGGGTTGCGGAGAAGGTCACTTGTCGGGCTCCGGTTACACGTCGTGCGCCAGCGTGCTTTGATCATGCGTTTTGGCGGGACGACGTCGGCCCAGCAAAGTCCTTGGAGCATACACATTGACCAGCGAGTCCGTAAGGCGAAGACAGTCGCTACCGTGGGCGAAGCAGGTAATTCGGGCTAGTAGTATTTTTGCCTTCAATACAGGGATCGAACGGGCGGTGATTGGCCTGGTGAGCAGGCCCCACCGGACGGTCGACCGGCCCCGCGCCTACCGGGATGTCGGATCGGTGCGTATTCGTCCGTGCACGCACCGGCACCGCCAGGCGTTCACCTGGCGGTGCCGGCGCGTTGTGATGTGACTTTTCCGTCAGCGCTCAGCTGAGCGACCCGGTCACCAGCCGATCCCCGCGCAGCTGGGCCGGCCGCTGGTCACCCGGCGCCGACCCGGACCGCGCCACGGAGGTGACCGAGGCGGGGAACGCCGGGATGCCCACCGACGTGAACAGGTCGTGCGTGGGCCACGCCGAGGGAGCCACGTTGGCGACCTCCGGATAGATGTCCGGGACACCCCCGCCGCTGGCGAAGATGGCGTACCCCCAGCCGTCGGTGCGGTACACGATGCGGGTGGCGACGCCCGGCATGCCGCCGCCGTGCTCGAACCCGCGCACGCCGCCGGCCTCGCTCCACGAGTTCCAGCCGTTGGCATAGTTGGGCAGCTCGACGTCGGTCGCCGTGGCGTACAGGGACGGCACCGTCCACATCGTGTCCACGGTCGCCTGGTTGAGCAGCGGATTGGCGCTGCCGATGGCGAACGAGGCCAGCACCTTGGCGTAGTCGACCGGCGCCATCGTCCAGCCACCGAACGCGTCGAACAGGACCAGGTCCTCCCCGCCGTACGCCAACGGCATCCGTACCGCCGACCCGGCGGTCGGCCCGTCGATCGCGCTGGGCACGATCCGCAGGTCGTCATACCCCGGCGCGGTGTCGTGCTGGCGCACGGTGCCGGCGAGCTGCTGCGACTGCCGGGCGATGCTGCGGTGCGGCCGGGTCAGCCCCAGCGGCGTGAACATCGTCTGCTGCACGGACGTCGGGTAGGTCGTGCCGCGCAGCTTCTCGATGATGAGGCCCAGCATCAGGTACCCCAGGTTGCTGTACTCCTGCTCCGTACCCGGCGCGAACTGCAGCGGCCGGCCGGCCATGTACCGCGCCACCTGCAGCTTGGTCACCGGCAGGTTGGCCTGGCCGAACGCGGCGGCGACCGTATTGACCGACGGCAGGTCGCTGACCTCGCTGCGGTCCCAGCCGGCGGTGTGGGTGAGCAGGTGCAGCACGGTGATGTTCTTGAACCGGGAGTCCATCGTGCCGCCCGGCGCCGGCTGCAACGCCAGGACGGACTGCAACGTGGTGTTCAGGCTCAGCCGCCCCTGCTGGATGAGCTGGTGGATGGCCACCGACGTCAGCGGCTTCGAGCAGCTCGCGAGGCGAAACATCGTGGTCGGCTGCGTCAGCGGGTAGTCCGACTCGGCCCAGGTGTAGCCGCGCGCGTGCACCAGGCGCCCGCCGCGCGTGATCGCGACCCCGACGGCGCGCGTGCCCGTACTGGTCATGAACTGCCGCACCTTGTTGTCGACCGCGGCGAACGCGGACACGTACGTGCCCGTCTGGGTGAAAGCCCGCGCGGGCGGGACGTCCTTCGTGGCGAACAGCGCGGCGAATCGGATGTTGCCGCTCGGCCCGCCGGCCTGCACATGGATGGGGTAGTACCCCTGACCGACCAGCGTGTTGGCCTCGCTCTGGTATCCGGCGCTGGTCATGTTGTGGCGGGCGACCAGCGGGCCGAGGCTGTCGGCGCGGAACACGGAGGTGACCGTCGTGTCCGGGTTCACCGAGACCAACGCGGGTCGTGCCCACTGCTGCGCCTGCGCGTTGTAACGCTGCTGGTAGTCGCTGGCGCTCTCGCCCCACCAGCCGGCGACCGACCACAGTTCGCGGTTCGGGTTGGGGTCGAGCACGATGGCGAAGCGCCGGTCGGCGGCGGTTCCGTACGGTGCGATGCAGCGGGGGATCCAGTTGTTGGTCCGCGCCTGGGTCAGCCAGTAGTCGATCGTGCCGGAGTCGGTGTTCGATCCGGTCCGCAACAGGTGCCGGGTGAGCGACACGCCGCTGCTCGACTTCTCCATCACCGCGGCGAAGACGGGGTTGGCCGCCGGCCCCGTCGCGGTGAGCAGCACCGGGGAGTACCCCTGCGCCGCCCACGTGTTGAAGAAGGTCTGGAACTGCGCGGCGGTGGCGCCGTGGATGCCGGCGAACGGCTGCCCGCCGCGCTTGATCCACACGGCCGCGTACAGCGGCGCGGCCGGGTCGCCGTACACGCACAGCGAGATCGGCCGGTAGCCCTGGGGCACCAGGGTGTTCCACTGATTCTGGTAGTCGGCGTGGCTGCGGTCGTGCGTGGCCACCATCGCCTCGCCGGCCGCC